>NZ_JBVIJE010000007.1:94723-99741 GCF_055581585.1 Streptomyces sp. NPDC031426 | reverse complement strand
GTCTCCGCGGCCTGCGCCAATTCGGGCTGTTCTTCGGCCTCTGGCGTCTCCGCGGGCTGGGGCTCGGGCTGTTCTTCGGCCTCGGTCGTCTCTTCGGCCTTCGGCTCGGGCTGCGTCTCCGCGGCCTCCGCGAGCTCGGGCTGTCCTTCGGCCTCTGGCGTCTCGGTGGGCTCCGGTTCGGGCTGCTTCTCGGCCTTGGTCGTCTCCGCGGGCTCCGGTTCGGGCTGATTCTCGGGCTCTGTCGGCTTGGTGGTCGGCTCCTTGGGCTCTGCCGGCTCGGTCGTCGGCTCGGTCTGCTGCTTCTGCTCCGGCTTCGCCTTCGCCGTGGTGTCGAGGTGTGCCGGTTCCGGGTCGCCCTCTGCCGGGTGGGGGACCTTTACGTTGCTGAAGGCCGCTGCCACCAGGTCGTGTTCCTCGGGAGAGGAGCGGCGGGGTTCGGGGACGGTGGCGTCGGCGGTGGGCTGGGGGGTCTCCGGTTGCGCCGGCAGGCGGTCGGCACCCTCTGCCTCGGTGGCTCGTCCCTTGCGGGAGCGGCTGAATGCGTTCCGCAGGAGAGTGAGAATGCCCATGTGTGCAACCCTTCGCGTGAGTTGATCCACGTCGATCCCTGGCCAGGACGGACACGTAAGGTTAGCGAAGCACTCAGTGGGGGGATGCGATCGACCGGGCCGCCGCCACCTCCTGGCGGAGCGGCTCCAGGACACTGCCCGCGGGACCGGTGAGGTCAGTGCGGACCGGGGTCAGGGTTTCCGCGTCCCGTACGCCCTCCGAAAGCTCCCGGAGCTGTAGGACCACCTGGGTGATCTCGGCCGGGGACGGGGGCGCCGCCCCGTGCCGTACGCGCACGCGCGCCGCCGTCGTCGCGTCGACGATCCGTTCCACCGCCACGACCAGCGGCCACCACGCGGCCGCGCGGCGGCCGGTCGGCGGTGGTTCGGTCAGGGCCCGCTGGAACTCCGTACGGATCACCGACAGGTCGCGGTAGAGGCGGCGGCGCATGCGGGCGCGGGCGGCCGGGGCGCAGTCGGGGGCGAACGCCGTCTCCACGTACCGCGCCGTGTCCGCCACCGCGTCGGCCAGGCGGTCGCCGACCCTGGTGCGCCAGCTCTCCGGCCAGAGGAGGTAGCCGGCGGTCAGGGCGATCGCGCAGCCGAGGAGCGAGTCCGTCAGGCGGGGCAGGAGCAGGGCCGTGCCCTGGTGGTTCAGGATGTCCGAGAGGAGGAGGATCACCGGGGTGATGGCCGCCGTCTGGTAGCCGTAGCCGCGGGGGGTGAGCGCCGGGATCAGGGGGGCCAGGAGCAGCATCGCGAGGACGTCCCACCAGCCCAGCGGGACCTCCGCCAGGACCACCGCCGCGATCACCAGGCCCACCACCGTGCCGAGGGCGCGCAGCAGGGCGCGGGAGAAGACCGAGCCGAAGTCGGGTTTCAGGACGAAGGTGATCGTCAGGGCCACCCAGTAGGAGCGGGGGACGGGGATCAGCGACACCAGGGCCTGGGCGATGCCGATGCAGACCGCGAGGCGCAGGCCGTAGCGCCAGGAGTTGGCCGAGAGGACGACGTTGCGGGCCGCTCTCGCCGTGCGGATGCCCAGCGCCGCGGGGCGGCCCAGGCGGTCGTCGATGCCCCGGGGGTCCACGTCGGGGGCCGTGACGACCTCGGCCGTGTGGCGCAGGGCGTGGTCCACGGCGCGGGCTGTCTCCGTCACCGGTACCGGGAGGTCCAGGGCCATCGGGCCCGTGTAGCCGCTTTCGACGGCCTGGGCCAGGTGGCGGACCGTCTCGGGGATCCGGGCCGGCAGGGGGCGGGCCGCCAGATGAGCCGCGGGGGCCGCCTCCACCACCGGGATGACGGCGTTCAACTGGGCGAGGAGCCTGGTGAGTTCGCGGCTGCGGCCGTGGTGGCGGGGGCGCCGGGCCAGGATCAGGTCGTAGGACTGGTTGAGGGACTGGGTGACGGACCGGCGGGCCTCGTCGTACTCCTCGATGTGGTCCGTGCCGGAGACGGTGAGGAGCCCGGCGACGGCGCGGTACGCGGCCGCCACCGCCGCGCGTTCGGGCACGCCCGAGCGCAACGGCCAGGCCAGCAGGGCGAGGAGGAGGACCAGGAGGCCGCCGCCGGTCAGCAGGGCCGGAGCCAGCCACCAGGGGTGCGGGAGGGGGAGGCCCGCGCCCACCACGCAGTTCAGGAGGAGGAGCAGACCCGAGACCGAGGCCACCGCGCCGATCGTCGAGATCATGCCGGAGAGCAGGGCGACCCCGGTCACCGTGGCCACCGCGTACCAGCCGTGGCCGTGCACCAGCGTGCCCAGCGTCACACCGACCGCGCCGAAGAGCTGCGGGACGGCGATGTTGAGGATGCGCATGCGGTAGGCGTCGGCGGTGTCGCCGATGACGCCGGACAGGGCGCCCATGGAGGCGAGGGCGCCGTACGTCGGATGGCCGGTGGCGAGGCCGATGGCGAGCGGCAGGGCCATGCCGACGGCGGCGCGGGCCATGGCGGCCTTGTTGACGGGGGCCTGCTGCGGGCGGATGTTCCGGACCAGCCAGTCGGGAGGGGTGAGGCCGCTGGGGAACTCTCGCGACATGCGGCCATTATCGCCGTCGGCGCTGATCGCCCGGTTCATCCCCGCTGATGGAGGGCGAGGTCCACGACGAGGGCGCGGTGGTCGCTGCCGGCCACGCGCAGAAAGCGGGCGCCGGTCGCGCTGAAGTCCGGTGAGAGCAGGACGTGGTCGATCTGGGTGCCGACGACCGAGGCGGTGCGCGCGGGCCAGCTGGCGGCGCGGTCGTGTCCGGCGAGACGGGCGGCGTCGGTCAGGCCGGTGTCGAGGATGCGGCGGAAGGCCGCGTGGTCCTGGGTGGCGTTGAAGTCGCCGGCCAGGATGGTGGGGGTACGGGGGCCGGCCGCCGCGAAGGCGCGGAGCCTGCCGAGTTCGCGGTGCCACAGGCCGACCTGGCCCGGCAGCGGGGGCATGGGGTGGGCGAGTTGGAGACGTACGGCGTGGCCCCGCACGTCGGCGATCGCGCCGGGCATGCCCATGGTGCCGGGGACACCGGCCGTCGGTGTCAGGGGAAAGCGGCTGAGGATGAGCGAGCCGTGGGAGCCGGCCGCGCGGACCGCCCGCCGGTAGGGGTAGGCCGTCGCGAGGTCGGCCTCCAGTGTGGCCTGGCAGGTGAACTCGCACTCCTCGACGAAGACGACGTCCGGGCGGCGGTCCCGGAGCCACGGGACCAGGGCCGGAGTGCCGCGCCCGAACTCCACGTTGGAGGTCAGCACGCGGAGGGTGGCGAGCGGCGGGCCGGCGGGGTCGGCGGGGCCGTCGTACGGCTGGAGGTACCAGGCGAGCACGCCGAGTACGACGGCCCCGCACACCAGGCCCGGCCACCAGCGGGCGAGCAGCGCGCACAGCAGGGCGAAGCCGGTCGGCACGAGCAGCCACGGCAGGAAGGCGAGCAGCTGGGGTACCGGGGTGACCCCGTCGGTGTCGGCGCCCCGGCAGCCGGCCACCACGCCGGTCCCGGCGAGCAGCAGTCCGGCACACCAGGCGCCGAGCCTGCGTCCGGGGCGACGGTTCACGGGCCGAGCGTACGGGGTGTTCGCCGCCTGGGTGCGGGGATTCGCCGTTGTTCCGGGGCCGTCCACGGGCTGGGGGGCGTTGTCGTCGCTCGCGCGGTTACCCGCGCAGATCCCCGCGCCGCTTCGGGGCGCCTGGCTCATCCCCAGGTTGTGGATGCCTCAGCTGCCGGAGGCGGCGTCGTCGTCCCTGTGACGGGGGCGGAGGCCGGAGCGAGGGGTGTGGTCGGTGTGGCCGTGACCGGTGTGGTGCGGTGGCGTGCGGTGCGGCGTTGGTTCGGACGGCGGGTCAGCCAGGTGGTCAGCGCCACCGTGAGGCCCAGGGCGAGCAGGAGCCAGGCCACCGTGCGCAGGGTGGCGGTGAGGGCGTCGTAGACCGAGCCGACGGCCGGATGCGGGACGTGGGCGGGCAGGCCGGAGAGGGTGAGGCTGCGGCCGACGGCCACGGCCAGGGCGAGCAGGCCGCCGCCCAGGGCCGTGCCCAGCGCGGTCGCCGCGACCGCGCGGCGGCGGTGGACGGCGAGGGCGATCCCGGTGGCGGCGAACGCGACGGCCGCCACCGGCAGCCAGAAACCGGCGACTTCGAGCACGTGGAACCCCTTCCGGAAGGAGGCCAGTTCGCCCGCCGGGAGCACGGAGACCGCGGTGTGCTCCACCGGGATGCGTGCGGCGATCGGCACATGGTCCCGGGCCAGCTGGCGCTTGACCTGGTCGGTGACGGGGGCGAAGTCGACGGTGACCGGCCGCCCGGCCGCCGCGTCGTCCTCCTCGTCGCGCAGGGCGCGCAGCACCGCGTCGTGGGTGACCCGGTTGCCGGTGTCCCAGGCCAGCCGGAAGGCCTCGGTCTGGGTGAAGGAGCGCACCGCGTCCCGCACGAACGGGCGGACCGAACCACCTGCCGGGCGCACGTCCAGATGCTGGTCCACCGCGCGCAGGATGCCGTCACCGACCGTGTCCACGACGGCCTCCCGCACATTCGGGTCGGCGGCCAGCGGCGCCATCGTGGTGACGTACCGGCCCGTGTCGGCGAGCCCGTACGCCGCCCAGGCCGCCAGCGCGCCGAACGGCACGAGGAGGCAGGACAGGGCGAGCAGTACGGCCGACAGGGCGCTCCTGAGGCGTGGGGGCACGCTTCCAGGCTTCGGCCTGTGGGGCGCGGGCGCGAGCGGGGCGGGTGCATTCGGGCGAAGACCCGCATCCCTTGGCGGAACTGGGGACTTCGACCTCCGGTGGAGGGTTCACCCGAACGGGTGTTTCCTGGTGTGGGGGAGGAGGCCGGTGCAAGGCCGGGTGAGGGATGTGGGGAACACGGGGGAGGGGGGGGGGGGGGGGCGCCCCCACACCCCCCCCCCCCCCCCCCCCCCCCCCCCCCCCCCCCCCCCCCCACCCCCCCACCCCCCCCCCCCCCCCCCCCCCCCCCCCCCCCCCCCCCCCCCCCCCCTT
>NZ_JBVIJE010000007.1:0-94715 GCF_055581585.1 Streptomyces sp. NPDC031426 | reverse complement strand
TCAACCGAAGTGTTTTTTTGTGGGGGGGGGGGAGGGGGGGGGGGAGGGGGGGGGGGGGGGGGGGGGGGAGGGGGGGGGGGGGGGGGGTCCCCCCCCCCCCCCCCCCACGCCCATGCCCACCCGCTCGCGGCGCGCGCGGTCGGTGTCGGCCGCGCGGTCAGTGGACTCGGCGCCCGAACGCGTCCTCGCGCGTGTAATAGCGGTAGAAGAACGTGCCGAAGGTGCACCCCGCGACGATCAGCGACATCATCACGGACCGCCAGAACGAATGCGGCGTCTGGATGTACAGGAAGCCGAACGCGATGCCGGCGAACGCCGACCACAGCAGCGCGTGCACCTCCCTCGCCATCCGCGGGGCCAGCGTCAGCAGGGCCATGGACACCACCGCGAACACCAGCGCGCTGAGCCAGCCGAGCAGCAGGTTCCCGCCGGTGATGGGGCCGCCCTGGCGGGCGTCGGCCGCGACCCAGTAGCCGTAGACCAGGCCCAGGCCGACCGGGCCGGCGAAGTGGGCGATGCGGTGGGTGCGTGCGTCGAAGACGTCGGGCGGACGGGTGGGCCGCCCGCCGGGGACCCGTTCTCCGATCGCCCTGCGGCCAGCGCGGGCCGTGCCGCCGGGCGCGGGTGCCGCTTGAGCCATGAGAGCACTCCTCTCTCCTCGCCCCCGGCTTCCAGAGCACACCTGGGGGCACGGCCTGGCAAGTCGGCCAGGAGAGTGACGGGTGCCCGGATGCGGCGGGTTCTCTCCCGTGTTTCGCTGGGAACGCCGAGAGACATGGAGGGCTGCCCGCCGTGACGGACACGGAGTACGGCCGGCGGCGCCATCCGCTGCGCGTGCGCGGTCGGAACGTCGCCTGGGTGCCGCCTCTGCTGCTGCTCGTCGGCATCGTGCTGCTGGACCTCAACACCACCGAGCGGTTCCGGATCATCACCTGGATCGTGCTGGTCCCCGGCACCGCCGCCGCGATCTGCGGGGTGTGGACGACGGGCGCCTTCGCCGTGCTGGCGGTGGTGACCTACGTCGCCGTCGACAGCGCCTGGCCGGGCGAGTACCAGGCCGGTCTCGGCGACTTCGTCCTGGTCGCCGTCGGTGGCCTGCTGGCCGTGATCGCCTGCGCCGTACGCCTCCGCAAGGAGCGGCAGACCCTGCACATCCAGGACATCGCCGCGACCACCCGTCGTACCGTGCTGCGCCCGCTGCCGCCGCGCTGGGCCGGGCTGGAGCACGCCGGGGTGTATCTGGCGGCCGACGTCGAGGCCCGGGTCGGCGGCGACTTCTACGACATCCAGCCCGGCCAGCACGGCACCCGCCTCTTCGTCGGCGACGTGCAGGGAAAGGGGCTCGGCGCGGTGGAGACCGCCGCCGCGCTGCTCGGCACCTTCCGCGAGGCCGGCTACCACGAGGAGGACCTCGCGACCGTCGCCGAGCGCCTGGAGATCCGCATGCTGCGGCACCGCCGGCACACCACCGCGCTCGGCCGCGAGGACGGCGACCGGTTCGCCACCGCCGTGCTGATCGGCTTTCCCGAGGACGCGCCGGAGAGCATCGAGGTCGTCAACTTCGGACATGAGCCCCCGCTCGCCGTGGGCCCGCGCGGAGTCCGCGAGCTGCCCAGCGGGGACGGGCTGCCGCTCGGCTTCGGCGACCTGGCGGGCGGTCTGCCGCCCGTGCACCGGGTGCCGCTCGCCGCCGACGAGACGCTGTTGCTGGTCACCGACGGGGTGACCGAGGCCCGCGACCGGCGGGGCGCCTTCTATCCGCTGGTCCGGGAGCTCGCGCCCGCGGTCGCCGACCGGGCGGGCCGCCCCGATCCCTGGCTGCTGGTCCGGCTGGTCCGCGACGGCGTCCTGCGGCACTGCGGCGGACGGCTGGTCGACGACACCACGGTGTTCGCGGTGCGGCGGGTGCGGGGGGCGGCCGCGGGCGAGGACGGCGAGGACGGCGAGGACGGCGAAGACGGCCAAGAGGGACGTTTGCGGTCCTGATGCCGTCCTCCTGGTCTCCTGAGGCGCGCGTTTGCAGGCGCAGCGGTTACGGTGCTGGCTGGAGAGCGTGGAGAGCCGGCCAGGTCGGCAGGGCCGACAGGGGCTGCAGGGCTACAGGGGGAGGACCGATGCCCGGAACCGTGCTGCTGCTCGCGGCCTCGCCGGTGGGCCGGGGGCGGCTGGTGGAGGCGGCCGGTGTGCTGCCGGTGCTGGCCGCCGTCGCCCCGGCCGTGCTGTCCGGCACCGACACCGCCAACGTCGTGGAACTCGCCGATCCGCTGGAGCCGCAGGCCGTGCTGACCCGGCTGCGCGCCGCGGCGGCCGCGCCCGGGCCGCTGACCCTGTACATCGCCGGGCAGCTGCAGCTGGACCGGCGGCAGCGGCTGCCGCACCTTGCGCTGGCGCGCACCACCGCGGCGACGGTTCGCTACACCGGGTTGCCGTGGCACTGGATTCGGGAGGAGCTGCGGTTGCGCTCCGCTGTGGATACGGCGCTGGTCGTGGATCTGCATGCGGATGCGGAGGCGTGGCGGTACGTGGCGGAGCGGGGGCTGGACTGCGGTGCGAATGCTGCCGTTTACGGGCGTGTCGCGCCGGTGGGTGGGCGGCGGGGGGTGGCCGAGCCGGGGTACATGAAGGCGGTGGCGACGTTGTTGCGGAGTGGGTACCGGCCGCCGCTGCTTCAGTTGCACGAGCTGGCGTTGGGGCGGATCGCCGAGGCCAGTGCGGGCCGGGATCTGGTGCTGGCCGTTCCTGGGGGCACCGTCCCCAGACCCCCGTTCGCCCACCCGCCCACCCGATTCGGTCAGCCGGAAGGCCAGGCCCCCACCGCACCCGCCACGAGTCCGGCCCCGCACGCCACCGGGCAGACCCCGCCCGCGCTCGCCCCCAGTCACGCCCCCGGCGTCGTCAAGCAGGTCCCGTCCGGCGCCAAGTCGGCCCCCGACGCCGGCAGGCAGGATCCGCCCGGCGCCAAGCAGTCCCCGCTCGCCCCCAGTCACGCCCTCGACGCGACCAAGCAGGCGCCGCCCGCGCTCGCCCCCAGTCACGCCCCCGGCGTCGTCAAGCAGGTCCCGTCCGGCGCCAAGTCGGCCCCCTACGCCGGCGGGCAGGATCCGTCCGGCGCCAAGCCGGCGCCCTACGCCGGCAGGCAGGATCCGTCCGGCGCCAAGCAGTCCCCGCTCGCCCCCAGTCAGGCCCTCGACGCGACCAAGCAGGCGCCGCCCGCGCTCGCCCTCAGTCACGCCCTGGACGCCGTCAAGCAGGTCCCGTCCGGCGCCAAGTCGGCCCCCCACGCCGTCAAGCAGCCCCCGCTCGCCCCCAACTACACCCCCCACGCCCCCAACCACACCCCCCACACCCTCGCCCCACCCCCCGGTGTCACCGGCCCCGACCCCCACGCCGTCATCAGTGCTGCCGTGCAGAGTGGGCGGCACGGTGATGCCGATGTGCTTGCGGCTCAGCAGGAGGAGGCTGCCGTGCGTGTCTATGGGCCGGGTTCCGACGAGGCCCTGCACTGGGTCGAAGTGCGTGCCGATCTCGCGATGTTCGCGGGGGACGCGGTGCGCAGTTGCCGGGCTTGGCTCGCGGTCGCCGAAGTGCGGCTGGCCGCGGGGCAGGCCGTGGACGCGTCTGCCGTGGAGGCGGCCGTGGACCGGGCGCACCACCAGTGGGGGCGGATCACGGACCCGGCGCGAGCCCGTGAACTCGGGCCCGCGCTCGCGGAGTTGCGGCGGCGGGTGCCGGGTCGCCGACAGGGTGCGCTGGAGAACGTCCGGCGGCAGCTGCGGCAGCTTCAGGCCGTCCAGTAGGCGCCAGCAGGTCTCGTAAGCCCCGTCACGCCGTCGGCAACAGCGCCAGGGCCCCGGAGACGAGCGTGCGGACTCCGGGGGCGATCACCGACAGGTCGGGTGCGAAGTCCGGGCTGTGGTTGCTCGGCACGGCCGCGAACTTCTCCGACAGGGTGTCGCCGGGGGCCTTGTCCCACACCTCGGCCGGAGTGGTGGTCACGAACCAGTACGAGTACGGGATGGCGCCGTCGAGCGCCAGAGCGGGGAAGTCCTCGCTGCCCATCGCCGGTCCCGGGTCGAACACCGTGCCCGCGCCGAAGACCTCGCCGTGCACGGCGGCCACCGCGCTGTCGGTGGGCGCGTCGTTCACGGTCACCGGGAAGGTGTTGCCGATGGTGATGTCGGGCTCGCGCGGGCAGCCCGCGGCCACGCACTCGCCGTGCGCGATGCGCCGGATCGCGGCCAGCATCCGCTGCCGTACCACCTCGGACTGGCTGCGCAGGTTCAGCGAGACGCGGGCCTCGGACGGGATGATGTTGTGCCGGGTGCCGGCCTCGATCCGGCCGACGGTCAGCACGGCGGACTCGCCGGCGGCGAGCTCCCGGGAGACGACCGTCTGGAGGCGGGTGACCAGGTAGGCGGCGGTGACGACGGGGTCCACCGTCGCCTCCGGACGGGAACCGTGCCCGCCCCGGCCGTGCACCACGATGTCCACGTCCGTCGCCGCCGACATGATCAGGCCCGGCGCGTGCGGGTACAGGCCCGCCAGGCCCGGAGCGGCGTGCTGCCCGAGCAGGACGTCCGGCCGGCCGAACCGCTCGTACAGTCCGTCCGCGACCATCCGGGCCGCGCCCTGCCCGGTCTCCTCGGCCGGCTGGCCCACCACCAGCAGGGTGCCCCGCCAGGTCTCCCGCCCGGCGGCCAGGGCCGCGGCGGCGCCGGTCAGCCAGGTGACGTGCAGATCGTGCCCGCACGCGTGCATCACCCCGTCCGCCGCAGAGGCGTACGGCAGCCCGGTCGCCTCCCGGACCGGCAGCGCGTCCATGTCGGCCCGCAGCAATACGGTCGGCCCGTCGCCGTTGGCCAGCCGGCCCACGACCCCGGTGCCGCCGACGCCCTCGGCGGTCTCGAACCCGGCGCCCTTGAGCCGCCCGGCCAGCGTCGCGGCGGTGCGGTGCTCGCGCAGGGACAGCTCGGGGTGGCGGTGCAGGTCGCGGTAGAAGTCCTCCCACCGCGACACCGGCAGGTCGGAGGTCAGGTCCAGGGCGGTACGGGCGGCGGCAGAGGTCATGCTCGCAGCGTAGGCCGCCGGCGGGGCCTGCGGGAGGGTCGGTCGTTCCGGCCGGGGGCGCCCGGTGCGGCCGGGGAGGCCCTTCACCTCGCGGATGCCGACTGCTGGGTCCCGTGGGCGCCCGGTCCGGCTTCCGCCGCCCGGGCCGGGCCCGCGTTCGCCGCGAGGATCAGGGCTGTCGCCGCGATCACCGCGGCGACGACGGCCCTGCGCGCGGTGGTGTTTCCGTAGGGTGCGGATGTACGTCCGGGCACGGTGACCTCGCAACACAACAGCGACGTATTAAGCAGACTTAATCCGCCGTTTAACCTAGGGGCTGGACGGGTCCAACGGCAAGAGGCACCAAGGGAGTTGGGGGGCCGACAATGCGGGAACGGGACGACCCTGCGGTCATCGGACGGCGCGTACAGCAACTGCGCACCGAACGCGGGCTGACACAGCGGCAGTTGGCGGAGCCCGCCTACACACCCGCCTATATCTCCACCGTGGAGGCGGGCCGGGTTCGGCCCTCGGACGAGGCGCTGCGGCACATCGCCGGCCGGCTCGGCGTGGAGTACGAGGAACTGGCCGTCGGACGGCCCGCTCACCTCGCCACCGACCTGCGGCTACGCCTCACCGAGGCCCAGAGGGTCCTCGCCGACGGCAGGGCCGAGGAGGCCGCCGGCCAGTACGCGGCGCTGCTCGCGGAGGCGGAGACCCATGGGCTGGGCTGCGAGCGGACCACGGCACTCCTCGGGCTCGGCGAAAGCGCCCTGGAGACCGGTGAGCTGGCGCAGGCCAGGGAGTTCTTCGAGCGCGCCGAGGCGCACCTCGCGGACGAGTCGCTGCCGGTGCGGGTGCCTGCCGTCCGCGGCCGCGCCGTCGCCCACTACCTCGCCGGTGAACTCAGGTACGCCGTGTACCTCCTGGAATCCACCCTCGACGAGCTCAACCGAGGCGGACTGCACGACCCCGACGCCCTCCTGCTGCTCTACGCCAGCGTGATCGGCCCGTACATGGACATGGGCGCGCACGCCCGTGCCGCCCAGGCCGCTGAGTTCGCCCTGGCGCTCGCGCCGCAGGCCGGCGATCCCGCGCTGATCGCCCGGATGCACCGCTCGGTGGCCCGCACCCTGATCGCCGAGGGCCGGGTCACCGAGGCCGACGCCTCCCTCGCCAAGGCGGCCGAGCTGTACCGCCGGCTGAGCCTGCGCACCGAGCTGGCCAACTGCCACTGGATGCGCGGATACGTGTGTGCCCAGAACGGCGAACTGGAACGCGCCGAGGCCGAGTTGCGCCAGGCGTACACCATGCTCTCGGAGACCCGGGCCGCCCTGTACCGCAGCCAGGCCGCCGTGGAACTGGCCGATGTGCTGCACCGCCGGGGCAAGTCGGAGGAGGCCGCCGTACTCCTGGAGGGCGTCCTCGGCGACTTCTCCTCCGAGCGCGGCGCGGTGCACGCCGCCGCGGCCCACCGTCTGCTCGGCATCATCGCCGAGGACGCCCGGGACACCGAGGCCGCCGAGGAGCACTACGTCCGCGCGCTCAGCCTGCTGGAACGCGCGGGCGCCGCGGGTGACCTGGCCGACCTGTGCCGCCTCCTCGGCGATCTGCTGCGCCGCACGGGCCGTATCGACGCCGCCCTCGACGCCTACCGCACCGGCCTGGGACACCGCACGACCCCGGGCACCACGACCCTGGGACCGGCACCGGCCCAGCCGCCGCTGTGACGCCTCGCGGATCACACCTGGACCCGGCCCTGCTTGCGGATGTCCGCCAGGCGCAGGGCGCCGATCTGGACGGCGGCCTGGGTCGCGTCGTTCGGTACGTCGCCCAGGCCGCCGTTGGTGAGGGCGAAGGCGTCCGGGCCGACGCGGACGGCGGCCACATCCAGGGTGAGCACGGCGTGCTGGCCCTGTCGGTTCATGGCGGCGAGGCTGATCCGCAGGCCCTGGCGCGCGTCCCCGACCTGCGGCAGCGTGGCGTCGCTGACCTGGACGTCCTCCGTGATCCCGGTCTCCGTGCCGGCCGTGAACCGCGCGCACCGCGCCGGCATCGTCTTCAGCCAGGCGAGCGCCGCGTCCACGTCGGCGGGGCGGCGGGCGGCGATCTGGTAGCGCAGCTGGGCGTTGGTGTCGTCGTTGTCCAGGCCGACGGCGACGCGGGCCGGGCCGCCGAGGAGCTCGTCGGTGTAGAGGGCGTCCAGCAGCCGCTGGCACTCGCCGGCCGAGGTGTTCGCCTTCAGCAACTGGTCCCGCCAGGTGGCCGCCCCGCGGGTCGCCGTCCAGGGGGCGCCGAGGTCGGTCTGGGTGATGAGCGCGGCCTGCGCCTGCTCGTCGGTGAGGGGGGAGCCGTCGGCCCGCATGGACCCCTTCCGCGTCGGTGACGGCTTGTCGATGGTCGGGATGGGCTGGGGCGCGGTCTCCGGCTGCTTCAGACCGAGGGCCGCGCAGCCGCCCATGGCGAGGAGGCCGGCGACGGTGAGCCAGAGCGGGAGGCCGCGAAGGCGTATCGCGTCGGTCATGCAGGTGCCTCCTGGGGCTGCGAGCCGGTGGGCGGACTGGCCGGGCCGGCTGATGTGGTGCCTGATCTCACGGCACCACCGCCCCGACCGGCCCACCAGCGCTCCGGGCCGTCCGGGTGAGTGGTCCGCCGCAGCCCGCGGAAAACGCCTCGAAATGCCGCTTCGGTGCCTGCTACGGTCGCCGTATGCAGCGCGCCCAGCAGTGCCACCCGTGCCCGAAGAGCACGACGACGCCGGAGACCGTCCCGGCGCGCTGACACCTGACCAGCATCCGAGCCCCGGGGCGAACGCCCCGGGGCTCGCGTCTGCGTGGGTGTTCGCCTCCCCCAGTGAGGAGACCCACCGATGAACGACGCACTCCCCGACCACCGCCGCCTCGGCCGCGAGCTCGACCTCTTCGACACCGACCCGCTGATCGGCGCGGGGCTGCCGTACTGGCTGCCCGACGGGGCGGTCGTACGGCACACCCTGGAGGAGTACATCCGCGAGGCCGAACGCCGGGCCGGGTACCGGCATGTGTACTCGCCCGTGCTCGGCAAACGGGAGCTGTACGAGATCTCCGGGCACTGGGACCACTACAGCGACGACATGTACCCGCCGATGAAAGCGGGCCCCCATGAGTCCGAGGAGGTCGTACTGCGGCCCAGCCTCTGTCCTCACCACGCCCTGATCTACCGCGCCCGCTCCCACAGCTACCGGGAACTGCCCCTGCGCATCGCCGAGCTGGGCGGCATGCACCGTGCCGAACTCTCCGGAGTCCTCGGCGGTCTGACCCGCGTCCGCGCCATCCAGCTCAACGACGCGCACATCTTCTGCACCCTGGACCAGGCGGTTGAGGAGGCCCGCGGCGCGCTGGAGCTGATCGCCCGCGCCTATGCCGACCTGGGCATCGAGGCCGTACGGCACCGGCTGTCGCTGCCCGGGGAGGGCGGGAAGTACGTCGCCGATCCGCAGCTGTGGCGCCGGGCCACCGAACTGCTGCGGGAGGTGCTGGACGCGTCCGGCGTGGCGTACGAGGAGGCCGAGGGCGAGGCCGCCTTCTACGGCCCGAAGATCGATGTGCAGATCGCCGACCCGGCCGGCCGCGAGTCCACCCTGTCCACCGTGCAGATCGACTTCCACCAGCCGGCCCGTTTCGACCTGCACTACATCGGCGCGGACGGTGCCAGGCACCGGCCGGTCATGGTGCACCGCAGCATCATCGGCAGCGTCGAGCGGGCCGTCGCCCACCTGATCGAGGCGCACGCGGGCGCCTTCCCGGCCTGGCTGGCCCCGGTGCAGCTGGCCGTCCTGCCGGTCGGCGAGGAGCAGCTGGAGCAGGCGGCGGCGATCGTGCGCAGGGCCGTGGAGCTGGGCCTGCGCGCCGAACTCATGGGCCCCGCCGAGGGCACCCTCGGCGCCCGGATCCGGGCCGCGCGCCTGGTGCCGTACCAGGCGGTGGTCGGCGCCCGGGAGGCCGCGGCGGGCCTGGCCGCCGTACGGCTGCGGGACGGCCGCCGGCCCGGCGAGCTGCCGGTGCCGAAGCTGCTGTCCCGGATCGCCGCGCGGGTGGCCGCACGCGGCACCGTCCTGTGGGACTGACCGCCGTGAGCGGAGGCCGGAACTGATCTAAGGTCGGCTTGACGGAAGGAGTCCGCCGTGACCGGTCAGTCCATCCCCGTGATCATCGACTGCGACACCGGGGTCGACGACGCCCTCGCCCTGCTGCTGGCCGTGCGCCACCCGGACCTGGATCTGCGGGCGGTGACCTGCGTGGCCGGGAACACGGACGTCGACGGCGTGGTCCGCAACACCCTGACCGTGCTGGAGCAGGCGGGCGCCCCGGACATCCCGGTGGGCCGGGGCGCCGAGCGCCCGCTGATCGAACCGGCCCGCTCGGCGCGGCATGTGCACGGCGCCGACGGCATGGGCGACCTGGGCCTTCCCGCGCCGAGGCGCACGGCGTCCGAGCTGGACGCCGTGGCGCTGCTGCGCCGCGAGATCCTGGCCTCGCCGCGCCCGGTCACCCTGATCCCCACCGCGCCCCTGACGAACATCGCCCTGCTGCTGCGCACCCACCCGGAGGTGACCCGCAACATCGAGCGGATCGTCTTCATGGGCGGCGCGGTGGCCGTCGGGAACGCCACGCCGGTCGCCGAGTTCAACGTCTGGCACGACCCGGAGGCGGCGGCGATCCTGCTCACGGCCGGGGTGCCCGTCACGATGTACGGGCTCGACGTCTTCATGCAGGTGGTCGTGCCCGCGCCGGAGGTCCACCGGCTGCGCACCAGCAGCGACCCCGGCACCCGGCTGGCCGGGGAACTGCTCGCCCACCGGCCGGCCCACCAGGGCGAGGCCCCCGACGCGGAGGAGGCGGGCGGCCTCGGTGACGCGGGCGCGGTGTGCGCGGTCGCCGACCCGCAGGGCATCACCACCCGCCTGCTGCCGGTCGAGGTCTCCCTGGCCCCCGGCCCGACCCGGGGCCAGACGGTCGTCGACCGCCGCCCCCGCCCCGGCGAGTCCGAGATCCACGAGGGCAGGCGTGAACAGCCCCTGGTGGACGTGGCGTTGGAGGTCGACGTGGACCGGTATGTGAAGCTGTACCTGGAGACGGTGGAGCGCCCTTAGACCGCGTCGCGCCGCAGCGGGGCGGTACTCGCCCCTAAGGTTCCTTTCCGGGCAATGTGGACAGATTCCCTGTACCGTCGTCCTTCCCGAAGGGATCCCGTATGGCAGGCCGCTCCCCGGACCTCTCCTCCAAGAACCCCGACTGGTGGCGCCAGGCCGTCATCTACCAGGTCTACCCCCGCAGTTTCGCCGACGCCGACGGCGACGGACTCGGTGATCTGCGCGGCATCACCCAGCGCCTGGACCACCTCGCGGGGCTCGGCGTCGACGCCCTGTGGCTGAGCCCCTTCTACCCCTCGGAACTGGCCGACGGCGGCTACGACGTCGCCGACCACCGGGACGTCGACCCCCGCCTCGGCACCCTGGACGACTTCGACGCCCTGGTCGGCGAGGCCCACCGGCTCGGTCTGAAGGTGGTCGTCGACATCGTCCCGAACCACACCTCGCACCAGCACCCCTGGTTCCGGGAGGCCCTGCGGTCCGGCCGCGGCTCCCCGGCCCGCGAGCGCTATGTCTTCCGCCCCGGCCGCGGCGCGCACGGCGAACTCCCGCCCACCGACTGGCAGTCCGTCTTCGGCGGCAGCGCCTGGAAGCGGACCCCGGACGGCGAGTGGTACCTGCATCTCTTCGCCCCCGAACAGCCCGACCTCAACTGGGACAACGAGGACGTCCGCGCCGACTTCCGCACCACCCTGCGCTTCTGGTCCGGCCGGGGCGTCGACGGCTTCCGCGTCGACGTCGCCCACGGCCTCGCCAAGGACCTGGCCGAGCCGCTGCGGGACATCGGGAACATCGGTGCCACCGGCGAGACGGCACTGCCGCTCGTCGAGCCGGGCAGCCACCCGTACTGGGACCGCGACGAGGTCCACGAGATCTACCGGGACTGGCGCAAGGTCTTCGACGCCTTCAGCCCGCCGCGCACCGCCGTCGCCGAGGCCTGGGTCCCGGGCCCCCGCCGCGCGCTGTACGCCCGCGCCGACGAACTCGGTCAGGCCTTCAACTTCGAGTACCTGGAAGCCCGTTGGGACGCCGACGAGCTCCGCCGGGTCATCACCGACGAGCTGGCCACCGCCCGGGCCGCCGGCGCCACGGCCACCTGGGTGCTGTCCAACCACGACGTCGTACGGCACGCCTCCCGCCTCATGCTCCCGCCCGGCACCGACCCGGCCGCCTGGCTGCTGTCCGGCGGCAGCGCGCCCGCGATCGACCCGGTGGCCGGGCTGCGCCGGGCCCGCGCGGCGACCCTGCTGATGCTGGCGCTGCCGGGGTCGTCGTACCTCTACCAGGGCGAGGAACTCGGGCTGCCCGAGGTCGCCGACCTGCCCACCGAGGTGCTCCAGGACCCGATCTGGGAGCAGACCGGCCATGTCCGCAAGGGCCGCGACGGCTGCCGGGTGCCGCTGCCGTGGACGACGACCGGGCCCTCGTACGGCTTCGGGCCGGGCGCCGCCTGGCTGCCGCAGCCGTCGTCCTTCGCGGCGTACGCCGTCGAGGCGCAGACGGAGGCCGAGGGCTCGACACTGGAGCTGTACCGCACGGCGCTGCGGCTGCGCCGCAAGCTGCTGGAGGGCGAGACGCTGACCTGGACGCCGGACGCCCCCGCCGGCGTCCTGGACTTCACCCGCTCCGAGACCTGGCGCTGCATGACCAACCTCGGTGCCGGGCCGGTACCGCTGCCGCCCGGGGAGGTGCTGCTGACCAGCACCTCCTCACCGCTCGACGGTACGACCCTGCCGCCGGACACCACCGTCTGGCTGGCCTAACCGGCCGACGGGCTCGGCGCCGGCGAGGCGCCGCCGCCGGTCAGCCCGCTGAGGTCGACGGGCGTCGACGTGGGGTTCGGCGGCGGGGTGAGCACCACCTCCGGCTGACCGGCTGCCGGGGGTGGCGGGGTCAGGTCGGAGGCGGGCAGCTTCGGCGGGGTGGTCTGCTGGAAGAGCGTCTGGTCGAAGTCGACCAGACCGGTCTTCTCCATCACCGTCATATGGTCCAGCACGGTGTTGTTGGCCTGGTCGGCGAGGGCGCGCACCAGCGAGTTCTTGGTGGTGGACCGGATCTTCGAGATCGTGTTGAAGATCGCACCGTGCGTCATCCGCAGGATGTTGGCGAAGTCGCTGTCGAACTTCTTCCCGGTGTCCGCCTTCAACTGGCTGACGAAGCCCTGCTGCTGGGGGCTCGGCAGGTTGGGCAGCGTGATGTTCAGCATCGGCGCGATCTTGCGGCAGCTGGTGTCCAGAGCCGCGTGCCCGTCGACCAGGTGCTTGCTGGCCGTGATGACCGTCGGTGTGGTGCCCTTCTGCAGCCCCATCTGCCCCACCGGGTACTCCCACAGACCGGCGGCCCGCACCTTCACCACGAAGTCCCGGTCCTGCTCGGTGAGCGGCCCCCACTGGGTGTTGGCGATGACGCGGTCCTGCGCGGTGGTCACCTTGGTCAGGCCGAGCATGCTCGGGTAGGCGAGTGCCACCAGGGTGACGGCCATCGCACCACCCACGAAGAGCGTTCCCGTCGCGTTCCGCGAAAAGCGCACCGTGCCTCCTGCCCGGTCGTGGATCCCGCCCGCGGTGACGGCGCGGGGCGGTTCGGACGCACAGCAGTACGGACGGGGCGGCCGTTCGTATCGGTGCGGCGGGTAAAGATTTGTATCTGTGCCGCAGGTAAAGAAGAGTTGACCGTTCCTCGGGAGAGGCGGGAGGAAACGCTGGCATAGATTTGCCGCATGCCCCCACAGCCGCCGCCCCGCATGCCCGCCGCCCTGCCCGTGCTGCCCTACCGCAAGCCCACCAAGGGCCGCGACTACTGGGTCTTCGACGACGTGCTGCCCGAGGTGGACGCCGTACGGGAGCGGTGCCTGGCCAAGGACGACTGGGTCAAGGGCTACCCGTACACCTCCGAGACCTGGCCCGGCCTGCGCGCCATGCCCGGCCTCGACCCGGCCGAACTCGCCCGCGTCGAGGCCCTGGTGAAGCAGGCCACCGGCGCGAAGAAGCTGTGGGTGCAGCAGGCGCCCGGCGGCGGCACCCTCAACCACAACTGCGTCCAGGTGGTGGGGGAGGGCGAGAGCGAGCCGCGTCCGCACACCGACTCCCGTGCCCTGTGCCGGTACGCCGCCGTGCTGTACCTGAACCCGGGTGTGCCCAAGAACTGCGGCACCGCCTTCTACCGCCAGTCACTGCCGGGCGGCCGGCTCGGCGGCAACATCGTCCAGGCCCCGCACAACAACCTCGTCGAGGCCCTCGGCACGAGGTTCGTCCCCGCCGACCATTTCGAGGAGGACGTCCGCGTCCCCCACAAGTACAACCGCCTCCTCCTCTACAACGCCAACCTGGTGCACAGCGCGACGGGTTACTGCGGCAAGGAGCTGGAGGACAAGCGCATGACGGCGGTGTTCTTCTGGATGGCGTGACGGCACCGCGGCGCGGGCCCCGTCACCGGAGCAGCAGCAGCGTCGCGGCCGTGATGCAGGCCGTGCAGACCGTGAGGGTCAGGGCCAGGCAGCGGCGTTTCAGGTCCTGGTAGCGGTGTTCGTACTCGGCGCGCAGGGACACGCAGCGGGCCGCGATGCGTTCCAGGTCGGCTCGGGAGCGGGCCAGGGTGTCGGCGATGTAGCGGTGTTCGATGTCCTCGCGCTGGGCCGTGGTCAGCCACTCCAGGGATCCGGTGAACTCCCGTGCGCGTTGCTCCGCCTCGGCGATGCGGGCCTGCCAGAGCAGGTACCCCTCCACCTCGTTGGCGAGCGCGTCGTCGGCTCCCTGCCGCGGCAGACCGCTCACCCCTGTCCTCGGTCGGGCCGCGCCGGGAGCGGGTGCTCGTGCTCCAGCATCGCGATGTCGGGGTGGTGCAGGTCGAACGCCGGGGACTCGCTGCGGATGCGCGGCAGGGTGACGAAGTTGTGCCTCGGGGGCGGGCAGGAGGTCGCCCATTCCAGGGAGCGGCCGTAGCCCCAGGGGTCGTCCACGGTGACCGGCTTGCCGTACCTGGCCGTCTTCCAGATGTTGTAGAGGAACGGCAGCATCGACAGGCCCAGCAGGAACGAGCCGATGCTGGAGACGGTGTTCAGGGTGGTGAAGCCGTCGGCCGCCAGATAGTCGGCGTAGCGGCGCGGCATGCCCTCGGCGCCGAGCCAGTGCTGGACGAGGAAGGTGGTGTGGAAGCCGACGAACAGCGTCCAGAAGGTGATCTTGCCGAGGCGTTCGTCGAGCATCTTGCCGGTCCACTTGGGCCACCAGAAGTGGAAGCCGGCGAACATCGCGAACACGACCGTGCCGAAGACGACGTAGTGGAAGTGGGCCACCACGAAGTACGAGTCGGAGACGTGGAAGTCCATGGGCGGTGAGGCGAGGATGACTCCGGTCAGGCCGCCGAAGAGGAACGTGACCAGGAAGCCCGCCGCCCAGAGCATCGGCGTCTCGAAGGACAGGCTGCCCTTCCACATCGTGCCGATCCAGTTGAAGAACTTCACGCCGGTCGGCACGGCGATCAGGAAGGTCATGAAGGAGAAGAAGGGGAGCAGCACCCCGCCGGTGACGTACATGTGGTGGGCCCACACCGTCGCGGACAGGCCGGCGATGGAGATGGTCGCGGCGATCAGGCCCATGTAGCCGAACATGGGCTTGCGGGAGAACACCGGGATGATCTCGCTGATGATGCCGAAGAACGGCAGCGCGATGATGTACACCTCGGGATGGCCGAAGAACCAGAAGAGGTGCTGCCAGAGCAGGGCTCCGCCGTTGGCCGCGTCGAAGACGTGGGCGCCGAACTTGCGGTCCGCCTCCAGGGCGAACAGGGCGGCGGCCAGGATCGGGAAGACCAGCAGGACCAGGACGGCGGTCAGCAGCACGTTCCACACGAAGATCGGCATGCGGAACATGGTCAGACCGGGGGCGCGCATGCAGATGATCGTGGTGATGAAGTTGACCGAGCCGAGGATGGTGCCGAAGCCGGAGAAGGCAAGGCCCATGATCCACAGGTCGCCGCCGATGCCCGGCGAGTGGACGGCGTCGGTCAGCGGGGAGTAGGCGAACCAGCCGAAGTCGGCCGCACCGTCCGGGGTGAGGAAGCCGCCGACGGCGATGAGCGAGCCGAACAGGTAGAGCCAGTAGGCGAACATGTTCAGCCGCGGGAACGCCACGTCGGGCGCGCCGATCTGCAGCGGCATGATCCAGTTGGTGAAGCCGGCGAACAGCGGCGTCGCGAACATCAGCAGCATCACGGTGCCGTGCATGGTGAACAGCTGGTTGAACTGCTCGTTCGAGACGATCTGCAGGCCCGGCCGGGCCAGCTCGGCGCGCATGATCAGGGCCATCACGCCACCGATCAGGAAGAACGCGAAGGACGTCGCCAGATACAGCGTGCCGATCGTCTTGTGGTCGGTGGTCGTCAGCCACTTCACCACGACACTGCCGGGCTGCCTGCCCCGGACCGGTACCTCGCTCTCGTAGGCGTCCTCGGCCGCGGCGGCCCCATGGGGTTC
Source organism: Streptomyces sp. NPDC031426 (assembly GCF_055581585.1). NCBI lineage: Bacteria > Bacillati > Actinomycetota > Actinomycetes > Kitasatosporales > Streptomycetaceae > Streptomyces > Streptomyces sp. NPDC031426. The sequence goes on along the minus strand of NZ_JBVIJE010000007.1, from coordinate 79,065 downwards.
GTTGAGGATGCTCACAAGTCGTCCGTCTCCTGATGGTCGCGATCCGCGCACGCCATACGTCGGCTACTGGCCATCCTTTGCCGCGCGAGGGTGTACGCGCCGCCCGACGCGCGGCCGACCGCGTGACGGATGCACCCGGACGGCCTAAGGGGCGCCGGGCGGGGGGCGCGGCTTTCGTGCGGCAGGATGGCGTGATGGCCGAAGAGGAAGATCAGTCCGCCGCTCACCGGCCCGTTCAGGTGGCCGGGCGGCTGGCTGTCGGGGGACTGGTGCTCGCCGCGCCGGCCTGGCTGGTGCGTGGGGTGTGGGAGGTGCGGCTCGCGGTCGCGGGGAGCCGGGCGACGGGCCGCCGGATCAGGGGAACGGGGTGCACCGGCCGCTCAACTCCCTGGAGGAGTCGTACCGCTGGGTGACCGCGGTGGGGGCCGGGCTCGTTCTGGTCTGTGCGCTGCTGTTCCTGTCCTGGCGGGATCGTCGTCGACGCGTTCCGCGGCAGCGCTCCCGGGCGGCGGCTTCCCGGCTCCGTCGACGTGTGGTGGGCGCTGTGGGCGCTCGGGACGCTCCGCGGGGCGGGGATCGGGTACCGCGACTCCACGGACGAGATCACCGGGCGTGCCTACGGCGAGGTGAGGCCGCTGCTCGTGTGCGACGCCGCCGTGGTGGGCGCCGCGATCGCCGGTGCCCTCGCGGTACGGGCCGTGACCGCGGTACAGGTGGAGCGGATCCGCGGGGCCCACGCTCAGGTGGCCGAGGCCGGGGTCGGCTAGCGCACCGGCTCGATCACGTCCGCCCACACGCGGTCCTCCCAGGGGTTGCCCGGGATGCCCAGGCGGGCCGCCACCACGTCGTCCAGGAACTCCGCCCGCTCGGCCTCCAGCGGCACACCTGGCCACCAGAGGGCGTCGCACTCGGTGCGGACGAGGAAGCGCGCGCCGTCCGTCCGGAAGCGGTACGGGTGCAGCCGGTCCTGCTCGCAGCAGGGGCAGACCGGGCGAGTCGTCATGGCGGGCACGGGTGTGTGGGGTGGTGTCGGGTGCGGTACGGATGCGGGCATGAGCAGTATCGCCATTGTGGGGGCCGGGCCGGGGCTCGGGGCCGCCGTTGCCCGGCGGTTCGGGCGGGAGGGGTTTGCGGTGGCCCTCTTCGCCCGGGAGCGGGAGCGGCTCGACGCGCTGGTGCGGGACCTCGACGGCAGCGGGATCACGGCCCGGGGGTTCGTCGCCGATGTGCGCAGGCCGGAGGAGCTTGCCGCGGCGCTCGGGCGGGCGGCGGCCGAGGTCGGGACCGTCGAGGTGCTGCAGTACAGCCCGGTGCCGCACCGGGACTTCATGCGGCCGGTGCTGGAGACCGGGCCCCGGGAGCTCGTCGGGCCCATCGAGTTCTCCGTGTACGGCCCCGTGGCCGCCGTGCAGCAGGTGCTGCCGGGGATGCGCCGGCTGGGGCGCGGGACGATCCTCCTCGTCAACGGCGGGACCGCCGTCGTACCGCACACCGAACGGGCCGGGACGTCCATCGCGTTCGCCGCGGAGAGCGCGTACGGCCATCTGCTGCACGAGCGCCTGGCCCCTGAGGGGATCCATGTCGGGCAGCTGGTGATCCCGGGGGCGATCACTCCGGGGCACGCGCGCAAGGATCCGGCCGTGCTGGCGGAGACGCTGTGGGCCATGCACCGGGACCGGCACGGCTTCCGGCACTTCGCCGACGATCTCGGCGCCTGACCCGTCGTTCCCGGCGACTGACAGGCCACGGTCACCCTGCAATGCCAGGGTTTGTACGCCAATATAATGATGTTGGCCGTATTGCTCTCTTCAAGGGGGCCTCCGTGGCTGTCGAAATCCCCGCGATCATCAAGCCGTCCCGGCTCAGGAGCCGGGGCGGACTGCTGGGCGAGTGTCTGGCCGAGTTCCTCGGGACCTTCGTGCTCATCTCCTTCGGCTGCGGTGTGGTCGCGATGGCGGTCGCCGCACTGCCCGGTTCGGGCCGTGCCGCGACGCCCACCACGGTCTTCCTGGCGGCGGGTGACTGGCTGCTGATCACCTGGGGCTGGGCGTTCGGGGTCGTCTTCGGCGTCTACGTCGGCGGCGGGGTGAGCGGTGCCCATCTGAACCCGGCGGTCACCCTGGCCATGGCGGCACGGCGCGGATTCTCCTGGGCCAAGGTCCTGCCGTACTGGTTCTCGCAGGTGGTCGGCGCGCTCACCGGCGCGGCGCTGGTCTACCTCGTCTATCACGACGCGATCAGCGCCTTTGACGCCGCCGCGCCCGGACCGAAGGTGAACGGGCACACGAACGCCACCTTCTCGATCTTCGCCACCTTCCCGGCGGCGTACTTCCACGGCGGCGTCTGGGGGCCGCTGATCGACCAGATCGCCGGCACGGCTTTCCTGCTGATGCTGATCGCCGCCGTCCTCGACGTGCGCAACCTGGCCGTGCGGGCCAACCTCGCACCGCTGGTCGTGGGCTTCGTCGTCGCCGCCATCGGCATGTCCTACGGCGCCAACGCGGGCTATGCCATCAACCCGGCCCGTGACTTCGGGCCGCGCCTGCTCACCTACGCGGCCGGCTGGAACAGCCTGGCGTTCCCGGGCAGCGTGTCCGGCGTGTACAGCGGCTACTGGTGGATCCCGATCGTCGGGCCGCTGATCGGCGGTGTGGTCGGGATCGTCGTGTACGACCTCTTCATCGGTGACGTCCTGCTGCTCCGGGCCGAGCTGGCCGAGCCGCCGGAGCCGGGGCGGGCGACGGCGGTGCGCACCTCCGACGAGGAGTAGCCCCCGGGACGGCGGTCCCGCGGCCGCCCCGGCGCTCACAGCGGCCGGGTCGGCCAGTCCAGGAGGCGGGCGCCGATCACGGCCGTCTGGAGCATGTAGCGGTGCGCCGGGTCGGCGGGGTCCGCGCCGGTGAGTTTGTGGATGCGTTCCAGGCGGTAGGTGAGCGCGCGGACGCTGAGGGAGAGCCGGCGGGCGGCCTCGGCGGCCACGCAGCCGGAGTCGAAGTAGGCCGCGAGCGTGTCCAGCAGGTGCACGGCTCCGCCGCGGGCCCGGGTGAGCGGGCCGAGGGTGTGCGACACCAGGTCGACCAGCGCCTGCCGGTCCCGGGCCAGCACCGGGTAGACGAGCAGGTCGGCGGCCCGCAGCACCGGCCCGGCCAGGCCGAGCCGGGTGGCCATCTCCAGCGCGGCGAGGGCCTCCTCGTACGACTGCACCACCCCGCCGGCGCCGTGCTGCGGGCGGCCGATGGCGATCCGGCCGCCATCCGTCGCCGCGTACGCCTGCTTGGCGAAGTACAGGAGGATCTCGTCCTCGTCGCCCGGCGCGACGCACAGCAGTCGGCCGTTCTTGGTGGTGAGCAGGATGCTGCGGGAGTCGAAGCGGGCGAGCACGGCGGCCTCCACCCGGCGGGCGACCGTGCCGCCCTCGACGTAGGCGGACGGGCCCTCGGCGACGGCCACCGCGTGCGCCCGGGACAGGTGCAGGCCGAAGCGTTCGGCGCGCTCGACGAGGCGGCCCAGGTCGCTGCGGCCGTAGAGCAGGTCGTCGATGAACTCCCGGCGCGCGGCCTCCTCGCGGCGTACGGTGAGCCGCTGCGCGCGTTCGTAGCCCTCGGCGAACGCGTCGATGGCCTGCTCGACGGCGGCCAGCGTGGCCAGGCTGCTCTCGACCGAGCCGGGCACGGCCGACCAGGCGGCGCGGGTGGCGGCCAGGTGGGCCACGATCAGCGCGCGCAGCCCGTGCCCGGCCTCGGCGGCCTGCTCGCCCAGGGTCCGCCGGGTCTTCAGCTCCTCCCTGGTCAGCCGCCGGCCGGTGGCCGAGACCTCGGCCAGCGTCCGGGGAAAACCGTCCAGGTAGTGCTCGGGCGTGTCATGTATGTCGTGCTTGTCCCCCATGCCGGTACCGGCCCCCGTCCCCCGTGCTCCCGCGATCTTGACGTGCCGGTGACGCTTTCCTAGCGCCCCTCCGGCATCGAGACCCTAGTGAACACTGCCGGACACCGGCAATGCGCGGGCGTATGCCCTGGCCGCACCATCTTCCGCGGGGAGCACTACGGAGGGTCGCGGTGCCGGACGCCGGCCGACGGCCGGTGCGTCAGTACCGGCACGGGGGTCCGGTACACGGTCCGGCACCGCGATCCCGGGGGGCTCCGTACCTCATCGTCTGACGCAAGGACGTGTGTCATGGAAGTCCTCGGCGTGCTCGTCGCCGTCTGTCTCGTCGTCGTGGTGCTCGCGGTGCTCGCGTTCTCCCGGCTGTACCGCAAGGTGGACCAGAGCCAGGCCCTGATCGTGTCGAAGACGCGCCAGGTGGACGTGTCCTTCACCGGCCAGGTCGTGCTGCCGATCCTGCACAAGGCCGAGGTCATGGACATCTCGGTGAAGACCATCGAGATCAGCCGCTCGGGGCGGGACGGACTGATCTGCCGGGACAACATCCGCGCCGACATCCGGATCCTGTTCTTCGTGAAGGTCAACAAGACCATCCCGGACGTCATCAAGGTCGCCCAGACCGTCGGCACCGAGCGCGCCAGCCACCAGGACACCCTCCAGGAGCTGTTCCACGCGAAGTTCTCCGAGGCGCTGAAGACCGTCGGCAAGCAGATGGACTTCACCGACCTCTACACCAAGCGTGAGGAACTCCGGTACCTCATCATCGAGTTGATCGGCATCGACCTCAACGGCTACCACCTCGAGGACGCGGCGATCGACTACCTGGAGCAGACCCCGCTCTCCCAGATGGACCCGGCCAACGTCCTCGACGCCGAGGGCATCCGCAAGATCACCGAGCTGACGGCGATCGAGCACGTGCGCACCAACGAGGCCCGCCGCAACGAGCAGAAGGAGATCACCCGCCAGGACGTCGACGCCCGCGAGGCCATCCTGGAGCTGGAGCGCCGGCAGGCGGACGCCGAGATCAAGCAGAAGCGGGAGATCGAGACCTCCCGGGCCCGCGAGGAGGCCGAGACCGCCCGCGTGGTGGAGGAGGAACGGCTGCGCGCCCAGGGCGCCTTCCTGCGCACCGAGGAACAGCTCGGCGTGCAGCGGGAGAACCAGGCCCGGGAGATCGCCGTCGCCGCGAAGAACCGCGAGCGGGTCATCGCCGTCGAGAACGAGCGCATCGAGAAGGACCGCCTGCTGGAGGTCATCGCGCGGGAGCGGGAGACCCAGCTGACGAAGATCGCCGCCGAGAAGGAGGTCGAGGCGGAGAAGCGGGAGATCGCCGAGGTCATCCGGGAGCGGGTGGCGGTGGACCGTACGGTCGCCGAGCAGGAGGAGTCCATCAAGAAGCTGCGCGTGGTCGAGGAGGCGGAGCGCGAGCGGCAGGCGCTCGTCATCGCCGCCGAGGCGGAGGCGCAGGAGAAGCTGGTCAAGGACATCAAGGCCGCCGAGGCCGCCGAGCAGGCCGCCACTCACCGCGCCGCCGAGGAACTCACCCTCGCCGAGGCCCGGTTGAAGACCGCCGACCTCGACGCCCGGGCCAAGCTGCGGCACGCCGAGGGCGTCCAGGCCGAGGCCGCCGCCGAGGGGCTCGCCGCGGTGCAGGTCCGCGACAAGGAGGCCGAGGTCACCGTGAAGGCCGGGCGCGCGGCGGCGGAGGCCACCGAGGCACGGCTGCGGGCCGAGGCCGAGGGCACCCAGGCCAAGGCGCTCGCCGAGGCGGAGGGCGCACGCGCCAAGGGCCTCGCGGAGGCCGAGGGCGCGCGGGCGGCCGCGGAGGCCACCGAGGCGCGGCTGAAGGCCGAGGCGGAGGGCGCGCGCGCCAAGGGCCTGGCCGAGGCCGAGGGGACCAAGGCGAAGGCGCTCGCGGAAGCCACGGCGATCGGCGAGAAGCTGAAGGCCGAGGCCGCCGGTCTGACCGAGAAGGCCGCCGCGATGGCCGCGCTGGACGAGGCCTCGCGCGGGCACGAGGAGTACCGGCTGCGGCTGCAGGCGGAGAAGGAGATCCGGCTGGCCGGGCTGGAGACCCAGCGGCAGGTGGCCGAGGCGCAGGCGACGGTGCTGGCGACCGGGCTGGAGAACGCCGACATCGACATCGTCGGCGGGGAGTCCGTCTTCTTCGACCGGCTGGTGTCCTCCATCTCCCTCGGCAAGGGCGTGGACGGCTTCGTCGCCAACTCCCGCACCGCGCAGGCCCTGGCGAAGCCCTGGCTGGACGGCTCGGGCAGCTTCACCGACGACCTCTCCCACATCCTCGGCTCGCTCGGCTCGGGGGACGTGCGGAACCTGACGGTGTCGGCGCTGCTGGCGAAGCAGATCAAGAACGGCGGCCCGCAGGCGGGCCAGCTCCAGAAACTCCTCGACCGGGCGAGCGAACTGGGCCTGTCGGACACCCCGGTGACGGCCCTGAACGGAAGCGGCACGGGGAGTTGAGGGCAGCGCCCCGAAGGGGCGCGGGGCTGTACCGATATGCGGCTCCGCCGCGTGGGCGCGACCAGCCACCCGATACTCGGCAGACCACCCGCAGCCCCGAGCTCGTAGCCGCACAGCCCACGAAGGGAACTACACGCAATGGCCACCGCTGAGGCGCCGCAGGTGGATGCCGGCACCTACGAGGTGCTGCGCGACCGGCTCGCCGGGCATGCCGCCGAACTCGCCCGGCGGGCCGAGGACCTCAACGCGCGCCGGGCCGAGGAGTTCGGCTCGGCGCGGCTGGACCTGGCCGCCACCGCTCGCCTCCGCACCGAGTACCCCTGCTCCCCGAGCGACATCGTGGCCGTAGGGAACGCCCTGCTCTTCGGCGGAACCGGCGGAGCCACAGACGTACTTGCCCTGTACGACCGTGACGGGGCGCGGCTGCCCGAGGACGCCGTACCCGGACTCCTGGACGACCCGGCGTTCGGCAAAGAGTTCAGCGCGCTGCACCGTTACTACCGCGAAGCGAGCCTGCTGCGGCTGCGCCGGGTCGACGGCCGGCTGCTGGCGGTGTTCCGCACCGGCGAGAAGGCCGACGACGTCCGCGTGCTGCGCTGGAGCCTCGCCGAGGACGGCCGCGTGGCGTTCCTGGACGCGCGCGGCGACCGCGACGACGTCTTCCCGCCGGCCCAGGACCTGACCTGGACGGAGACCACCCGCGAGGATCACGTGCTCGGCCGGGAGCAGTACGTGGCCGTACCCGGGGGGCTGGGGGTGACCACCGTCGGCGGCTCCCTCACCGTACGCACCCCGGACGGGGAGGAACTGTTCGCCGAGCCCGTGCAGGAGCCGCTGCAAGCACTCGCGGACGCGGAGGTCGCGCACGCGCGGGTCGGTGCGCTGGTGCTGCTGCGGGTGCGGCCGTACAAGGAGGAGGACGACCGGTATCTCGTGTTCGACACGCTGTCCCGGGCCGTCGTCCGGCTCGACGGGATCGGGCAGGCGTGCCGGCGGCTGCCGGAGGAGCAGGGGATCGTCTTCCCGGGCGGGTACTGCCTGGCGGGCGGAACTCACAAGACGTACGAACTCGACGTGACAGGCCTGGAGTTCGAGCGGGAGGTGCGCGCGCCGAACGGCGAGGACGTGCTGTACGCCTTCCGGTCCCGGGCCGGCGGGCGCACCCTGCTGCTGTCGTACAACACCCTGCGCAAGGAGGTCGCGAACCCGCTGCCGTGCCGGGGCTGGGCGCTGTTCGAGGACGGCGCGCTCGCCGTGCTGCGCGACGCGGGCGAGGAGCCCGCGCACACCCATCCGGTGCAGTGGTGGACCTCGCCGTACGTCTCCGACACGCACGCCGCCGCGCTGCGCACCGGCACCGGCGCGTTCGCCCGGGTCGGCAACGCGGATCTCGTGCGCGGGCTCGCCGACTGTCTGTCCGTGGCCCGGCTGGTCACCGACGGCATCGAGACCAGCGAGGGGTACCGGGCGCTGGTGGCGGCCTGTGTGCGGGCCGCCGACGCCCATCACTGGCTCGCCGATCCCGAACTGGGGGACCTGGCGGGTCCGTTGGGTGAGGCCCGTACGGCCGCCGAGCAGGTGCTGGGCGAGTTCGAGACCGTACGGGAGCTGACCCGGCACGCCGCGGACGCCCTCGACGAGGCCGAGGGGCGGATCGCGGCCGTGGTGCGCCGGCTGCGCGGGGAGGCGCCGCGCGAGGCCGCTGCCTGGGTGCGCGGGCTGACCGAACTCCGGCATGCGCACGGGCACTTGCTCACCCTGCGCGAGCTGCGGTACGTCGATGCGGCCCGGCTGGAGGAGCTGGCGGCCGCCGCCGAGGACGACCTCGCCGCCTTCGGGCGGCGCGCGGTGCAGTTCCTGGCCCGCGAGGACGCCTTCGCCGGGCAGCAGGCGGAGGTCGAGCGGCTGGTCGGGGAGGCGGCGGCGGTCGGGACCGTGGCCCAGGGCGCGCCCGTCGCCGCCCGGCTCGACGAGCTCGCCGACGGGCTGCGCACGGTCACCGAGGTGGTGACCGGCCTGGACATCACGGACGCCACCGTCCGTACGGCCGTCCTGGAGCGGATCGCCGAGGTGCTGGGCGGCGTCAACCGGGCCCGGGCGACCCTGGACGCCCGCCGCCGCAGCCTCCAGGACAGCGAGGGGCGGGCCGAGTTCGCGGCCGAGACCGCGCTGCTCGCCCAGGCGGTCACCGCCGCGCTCGCCGCGTCCGGCACGACCGAGGAGTGCGACGACCAACTCGCCCCCGTGCTCGCCCGGTTGGAGGACCTGGACGGCCGGTTCGCCGAGTTCGACGACTTCCTCGCCGAACTCGCCGACCGGCGCGCCGAGATCTACGAGGCGTTCGCCGCCCGCAAGCAGTCCCTCGCCGACGCCCGCGCCCGCCGCGCCGAGCAGCTCGCGCTCTCGGCGGGGCGCATGCTGGAGTCGGTCGCCCGCCGGGCCGCCACCCTGGCCGACGCCGACGCGATCACCACGTACTTCGCCTCCGACCCGCTGGTCGCCAAGGTCCGGCGCACCGCCGACGAGCTGCGCGCCCTCGGCGACAGCGTGCGCGCCGAGGAACTGGACGGCCGGCTGAAGTCCGCCCGCCAGGAGGCCGCCCGCGCCCTGCGCGACCGCGCCGACCTGTACGCCGAGGACGGCCGCACCCTGCGGCTCGGCGGGCACCGCTTCGCCGTCAACACCCAGCCGCTCGACCTCACCCTCGTCCCGCACGGCGACACCCTCGCCTTCGCGGTGACCGGCACGGACTACCGCGCCCCGGTCACCGACCCGGACTTCGCGGCGTACCGCCCCTACTGGGACCGCCATCTGCCGTCCGAGTCACCTGAGGTCTACCGCGCCGAGCACCTCGCCGCCCGGCTGCTCGCCGAGCACGGCCCGGCCGCCCTCGCCGCCGCCGACGACCTTCCGGGCCTGGTCCGCCGGGCGGCGCAGGAGTCGTACGACGAGGGCTACGAGCGCGGGGTCCACGACCACGACGCGACCCTCGTGCTCCAGGCGCTGCTTCCCTTGTACGAGGGCGCCGGCACCCTGCGCCACGAGCCCGCCGCCCGCGCCGCCGCCCAGCTGTTCTGGGCGCACGGCACGACGCAGGACGCCCGGACCGCCTGGTCCCGGCGGGCGGTGTCGCTGGCCCGGGCCCGGGACGCCTTCGGTGCCGTACCGGCCATCGGGGAGCTGGAGCGGGAGCTGGCGGCGGCGATCGAGGCCTGGGACGCGTCAGTGGCGGGCGGGCCGGCCGCGGCGTACCTCTTCGAGGAGCTGACCGGCGGCCCGGAGGGCTTCGTCATCGGCCTGACGGCACGCACCCTGCTGGAGAAGTTCCGGCACGCGGACGGCAGTTACCGCGCCGACCTGGAGGGCCTGACCGAGCTGGCCGCGCGCCGGCAGGTGGTGCACGCCTGGCTCGCCGCGTACGCCGCCGCCACCGGCACCGAGGCCGGGCCCGGCGAGCTGGCCGAGGCGGTCGCCGCCGAGCTGTGCCCGGACCTGCCGCGTTACGACGGCGACGCCCCGCTGACGGCGACGGCCGAGGGCCTGCTCGGCACGCACCCGCGGGTGACCGGCGGCCGACTGGCCCTCCGCCTGGACGAGTTCCTGTCCCGGACGGCCCGGTTCGCCGCCGACGAGGTGCCCGCCTTCCGCGCCTACCAGCGCCGCCGTACGGCCCTGGTGGCGGCCGAGCGCGACCGGCTCCGTCTGGACGACCACCGCCCGCGGGTGATGCCGGCGTTCGTCCGGGGCCGCCTCGTCGACGAGGTGTACCTGCCGCTGATCGGCGACAGCCTGGCCCGGCAGCTGGGCACCACCGGCGAGTCCAAGCGTACCGACACCGGCGGCCTGCTGCTGCTCGTCTCCCCGCCCGGCTACGGCAAGACGACCCTCATGGAGTACGTCGCCGACCGGCTCGGCCTGATGCTGGTCAGGGTCAGCGGGCCCGCGCTCGGCCACACCGTCACGTCACTGGACCCCGCCGACGCTCCGAACGCCACCGCCCGCCGCGAGATCGAGAAGATCAACTTCGCGCTGGCGGCCGGCAACAACACGCTTCTGTACCTGGACGACATCCAGCACACCTCGCCCGAGCTGCTGCAGAGGTTCATCCCGCTGTGCGACGCGACCCGACGGGTGGACGGCGTGTGGGACGGCGAGCCGCGCACCTACGACCTGCGCGGCAAGCGCTTCGCGGTGTGCATGGCCGGCAACCCCTACACCGAGTCCGGTGAGCGCTTCCGCGTCCCCGACATGCTCGCCAACCGCGCCGACGTGTGGAACCTCGGCGACGTCCTCACCGGCAAGGAGGACGTCTTCGCGCTCAGCTTCGTCGAGAACGCCCTCACCGCCAACCCGGTGCTGGCCCCGCTCGCCGCCCGTGACCGCGCCGACCTGGACCTCCTGGTGCGGCTGGCCGGCGCCGACCCGACCGCCCGCGCCGACCGCCTGAGCCGGCCGATGCCGGCGGCGGAACTGGACGCCGCGGTGGCCGTGCTGCGGCATGTGCTGGCGGTCCGCGCGACGGTGCTGAGGGTGAACGAGGCCTACATCGCCTCCGCCGCCCAGTCGGAGGCCACCCGCACGGAACCGCCCTTCCGCCTCCAGGGCTCGTACCGCGACATGAACCGGATCGCCGGGCGGCTGCGCCCGGTCATGAACGACACCGAACGCGAGGCCGTCGTCGACGACCACTACACGGCCGAGGCCCAGACCCTCACCACCGGCGCCGAGGCCAACCTGCTGAAACTCGCCGAACTGCGCGGCACGTTGAGCCCGGCGCAGGCCGCCCGCTGGACCGAGGTGAAGACCGCCCACATCCGCGCCCGCGCCCTCGGCGGGCCCGGGGAGGATCCCATGAGCCGTGCGGTGGCCGCGCTGGGACTGCTCGCGGACCGGATCGCGGCGGTGGAGTCGGCGATCGCGCTCGCGCGGAAGCGGTGAGCGCCGCGGGTTCAGCCGTACGCCTCGTCAGCCGAGGCAGAGCACGACCAGGCAGAGCTGGTTGGGGGAGGTCGACGACGGGGACGTCGGCGGGGTGGACGTACCGCTGCTGGTGCCGCTGCCGCTGCCGCTGCCGGTGCTGGTGGAGGGCGGCTGCTGTGCCGTCGAACCCGTCGAACCGGTCGAACCCGTCGAACCGGTGGAGGCCGCGGGGGCGTGCGCCGGCTGCGTTGCGGCCGGGACCGCCGGTGCGGCCGGGTGCTGGGCCACCGCCGTGGTGTGCGTGTGGCCGGCGGACTGCGCCGTGCGGGGCGCGGGGGCGAGGGACTGCTGGTGGGGGGCGGTCACGGCGGGCGTGTGTGCCGTCGGCGTGGCGGGGTCGCGCCGGTGCGTGGCGGTGGGCGGGGCCGGTGTGGACGCGGGGCGGCTGGGCGCGGCCGACGGGTCCTCGGTGAGGCCCATGCTCCGGTGGTCCGGTGCGGCGGCCGCCTGGGCCTTGTCGCCGTTGCCGCGGTCCATTGAGGCGAGCGTCAGGCCGCCGCCGACGAGCGCGACGGCGGTCGCCACCACGGCCCGGCGCTGGTTCTTCTTCCAGCGCGCCAGCTGCCGGCGCCGGGCGGCGCGTCCCCGCGGGGCGGGCGGCGCGTCGGTGACGTCGGCGGGCGGTGTGTCCGTGGCCGGGTCCGCGAGGCCGGCGGCCGGTCCGGTCATGGGTTCCCCGGCGCCGAACCAGCTGTCGTCGGCGGGCGGTGCGGCCGAGGCGGCGGCGTGGGCGCGGGGCGAGGCGGCGGCGCGGGGCGAAGCGGCGGCGTGGGGCGGGGCGGCGGCGTGGGCGCGGGGCGAGGCGGCGGCGCGGGGCGAGGCGGCGGCGTGGGGCGAAGCGGCGGCGTGGGGCGGGGCGGCGGCGTGGGGCGAAGCGGCGGCGTGGGGCGGGGCTATGTCCGGGGCGTAGGCACCGCACCCGGGACAGACCAGGGCGCCGTTGAGGTGCCGACGGCACGAGGAGCAGTAGTCCATCTGTGGTCTTCCTGAGTCCATGGGGGAGCGGGCGACCGTCACGGTAACGAGCCTTTGGAAAGGCTGTGTGCAGCCCGTGTGGCACTCCTGCACAGATTCGGAGGGTGCTTTCCCCGTGTCCCGGCCGATCCGGGCGGTCTGCGTGGGCATAGTGGCGGGCGGCTTCCGCACCGGACCGGCAGGAGGAGACACATGCTCGGCACAGAGTTCCGCACCGGCTCGCCCATCTGGATCGACCTCGGCAGCCCCGACACAGAGGCGGCCGTCGCCTTCTACAGTGCGGTCTTCGGCTGGGAGTTCGCCTCCGCGGGCCCGGAAGGCGGCGGCTACGGCTTCTTCCAGAAGAACGGCGGCACGGTGGCCGGTCTCGGCCCGCTGACCGAACCGGGGGCGAGATCCGCCTGGATGACGTACTTCCGCACCGACGACGCCCAGGCCACCGCTCGGGCCGTGAGCGACGCCGGCGGCAAGGTGCGGGCCGAGCCGATGAGCATGGGCGAGACCACCTTCGCCCAGTTCACCGACCCGCAGGGCGCGCAGTTCGCGGTGCTGGAGTCCGGGCAGGGGCTGCAGCGGGCGTCGGAGGACAACGCGCTGGTGTGGGTGGAGCTGCACGTCGGCGACCCGGGGGCGGCCATCGGCTTCTACCGCGGGCTGTTCGGCTGGCGGTCGCAGGAGATGCAGGCGCCGGGCATGACCTACCAGGTGCTCAGCATCGGGGAGGGCGACCAGCAGGAGGGGACCTTCGGCGGTGTGGCGTCGCTGCAGGACGACCGGGAGGACGCCCGCTGGGTGCCGTACTTCGCCGTGGCCGACGCGGACGCGATCGTCACGGCGGTCGGCGGCAGCGGCGGCTCGGTGCTGATGCCGGCGGCGAACGTCCCCGGCGTCGGCCGTATCGCCTGGCTGGCCGACCCGGCGCAGGCGGTGTTCGCCGTGCTCAGGCCGGACCCGCGCCAGGCCTGAGGTGGGGGATGTTGCGGCTCGCCTTGGCTCGTTCGCCGACGGCGAAGTTGACGTGACCCGTCCCGCCGGCGTCTTGCGGGACACCGGCGGGACGGGCGTCTTGGGGTGCGGCCCTGACCCGGAGCGGCCGCCACGCTGTACCCGTACACGGTCGGGCGGAGCGCTTCGCAGCGTGTGGCGGAAGCCCGCACAATGATCCGCGACCTGCTGTCGAGCTGAGGGAGAACCGTGACCACGATCGCCGTGACGGGGCACATGGACCTGACCGAAGCCAGCGTGACCCTCGTACGTGACGCGCTGCGGGAGATGCTGAAGCCGTACGCAGCCGGTGGCGACCTGATCGGTGTCTCGTGCATCGCGAAAGGCTCGGACTCGCTGTTCGCGGAGACCGTCCTGGAGCTCGGCGGTCAGCTGATCGCGGTCATCCCCTCGCAGGACTACCGGCAGAACAAGGTCAAGCCGGACCATGCCGAGACGTTCGACCGGCTCGCGGAGTCGGCAGCGGAAGTCGTGGTCCTGGACCACGCAACCGCGAACCGCTCGGCGTACGAGGACGCCAACCGCACACTGCTTCAGCGTGCCGACCGTCTCGTCGCCGTCTGGAACGGCGAACCGCCGTCCGGCAAGGGCGGCGGTACTGCGGACACCGTCCTCGAAGCCCGGGAAGCCGGACTGCAGGTGGATGTCGTATGGCCGCAGAATGCGGCGCGCGAAGGTTGAGGCTCCACGCAAAGGCAGCCAGGCCCTGGGTGCTTGTTGGGCTCGCAGACGATCGCCGCGGTTCTCTGCGCGCCCGTGGCCGCTGCCGCTCATCCTCCGCGGCGAGCGAAGGAGTCCCGCACCGGCCTGCGGACCCGCCGTCCCCACGGCTTGAAGACGGACAGCACGACCATCGCCAGGTACAGCGACAGCGCGACGGCTGGCACGATCACGGTGTTGTAACGGACGAACCCCAGGTGCATGGCCGCGATCGGGCCGGTCGGATGCCGGTCCACGGCGTGCACCGCGTAGTGCAGCCGGGCGCTGAGGGCGAAGATCGAGGCCACCGCGGCCGCGAGGGTCAGCCAGAACTTGACGGCCACCCAGTAGTAGCGGAACAGGCCCCAGGACGTGCCGAGGCTCAGCACCACCCCGCTGAGCAAGGTGAGCAGGCTCAGCGGGACGATCAGCGCGTCGCCCAGCACCCCCATCGCCCGGTACGCGGTCCGCAGCGTGTCGGCGTCGTCGGTCGCCAGCGCCGTGGCCCCGAGGGTGAGGAGGCAGAGCATCAGCGCCAGCCAGCCGACCGAGGCGACCACATGCACGACGACCCAGCTCTTACGGGCCCTCGGTGACAGTCGACGGCTCACTTCGCTTCCTCCAGGTCCGGCTACGGGCGCCCGACCAGCGTCCCCGGCCGCCCGGCCCGACGCGTCCGCCGACGGGAGCAATGTTGGCTGCGCCGAGCCGAGTACGCCTGCCGCGACGAACACCGAGCGAAGTGCTGCTCCAGCAGCTTCGAGCCGGTGAAGTAGCTTGCGAATCCACCCGAAACCACGCCACCGACCGGAGGGTCGCCCATGCCCCGAAAGGCGCCGTATCTCGCCGTCGCCGACGCCCTGCGCGCGCGGGTTCTCGCGGGGGAGTGGGAGATCGGGACGCGGCTGCCCGCACGGGTGCGGCTCGCCGAGGAGTACGGCGTCGGGCGCAATGTCTTACAGCGGGCCGTGGACCGGCTGATCATCGAGGGCCTGCTGGAAGGCCGCGCGGGCTCCGGCACCTACGTCCGCGCCCCCCGCGAGCGCCTGCGGATGCTCCGCTCGTGGCACCGCGAGCACCGGGGCGCCCGCGCCCTCGGCGGCACGCCGGAGCGAGGGCGGGCCGGTTCCTGGGACGCGCACAGCCTGGTGCGCGTCCCCGCGCCCGAGGCCATCGCCGAGCGGCTCGCCATCAACACCGGGGACCTCTGCGTCAACACGCAGTACGAGTTCCTCGCCGACGGGCGGCCCGTCCAGCTCTCCGATTCCTGGGAGCCGATGGCCGTCACGCGGGGAACCCCGGTCGTCCTGCCCGAGCGGGGGCCGCTCGCCGGCAGGGGAGTGGTCGCGCGGCTGCGCGCCATCGGCGTGGACGTCGAGACCGTCGTCGAGGTGCCGCGCCCGGCGCGGGCCGGGCGGGCGGAGGCGCATCTGCTGGGGATCGGCGTCGGGGACCTGGTGCTCCGGATCGAGCGGATCATCTACGACACCGAGGGCCGTCCGGTGGAGACCGCCGACATCGTCATTCCGGATGTACGCCGGGAAGCGGTCTACGAGTTCGCGGTGGACGTGCGGTGAGCCGTACGCCCGCGGTGCCCCGGCTCGGGCTGCTCCGCGACCCGGACTTCGGGCGGCTGTTCGTCGCCACCGCTCTCGGTCAGCTGGGCGACCGCATCCTCTTCCTGTCGTTGCCGCTGGTCGCCCTCCTCGACCTGCACGCCGATGCGTTCCAGGTGGGGCTGCTGAGCGCGCTGACCACGGCCGGCTCGCTGCTGGTGGGACTGCCGGCCGGGGCCTGGGTGGACCGCCTGCCCAAACGTCCGGTGCTGGTCGGCGCCGATCTGGCGCGGGCCCTGGTGCTCGCGACGATACCGGCGGCCTGGTGGGCGGGCCTCGGCACGGCCGGCCTGACGCTGAGCTTCCTGCCGTCCTTCATCTCGCCGCTGCGGACCTTGCGCATTCCCCACTCAGTAACGGCACCGGAGTCCTAGCCCGGACACCAGGGAACAAGTAACCCGCCAGGTTCGAAGTCGCTTTCCGCCCACGCCCGACGCACACACCGCCCGCCAGCCGGCGAGGCGGTTCGCGGTCCGCAACCCCCGGGTCCCGTCGGGCCCGGGGGGTGCGCAGGGATCCGGCGCCGTAATGCGGCGGCCCGCCCGCGGCGCGCGGGCTAGGATCCCGGGCATGGCTCTGACCGTGAGCGACGTGGACCGGTTCGAGGCGGCCAGGCCCCGGCTGGAGGCCATCGCCTATCGGCTGCTGGGGTCGGCGAGCGAGGCCGAGGACGCCGTGCAGGAGACGTTTCTGCGCTGGCAGTCCGCTGATGTGGAGCGGGTCGAGGTGCCCGAGGCCTGGCTGACCAAGGTGCTCACCAACCTGTGTCTCAACCAGCTCTCCTCGGCCCGCGCGCGGCGCGAGACCTATGTGGGGCAGTGGCTGCCCGAGCCGCTGCTCGCCGGGGACCCGATGCTCGGGCCGGCCGACACCGTCGAACAGCGCGAATCGGTGTCGTACGCGGTCCTCGCCCTGCTGGAGCGGCTCACCCCCAACGAGCGGGCGGTGTATGTGCTGCGGGAGGCCTTCGGCTACCCGCACCGGGAGATCGCCGGGATCCTCGACCTCACCGAGGCCGCCAGCCAGCAGATCTTCCACCGGGCCAGGAAGCACGTCGCCGACGGCAGGGCACGTACCGAGATCGACCTGGCCGCCGCCCGGCGGGTCGTCGAGGAGTTCCTCGCGGCGGCCACCAGCGGCAGGACCGAGCCGCTGGTGCGGCTGCTCACCCAGGACGCCGTGGCGATCGGCGACGGCGGCGGGAAGGTCCCGGCCCGCGCCAAGGCGTTCGAGGGTGCCCGCGCGGTTGCGACGTTCATGCGGGGTCTGTTCAAGCCCAGCGAGGCCAAGCGCCGCCTCGTCGGCGGGTCGTCCGAGCTGTACGTCACGACCGCCAACGGCGGCCCCGCCGTCGTGGCGGTCGTCGGCGGCCGGGTCATCGGCGTCATGTGCCTGGAGATCACCGCCGAGGGCATCGCCGCGTTCCGCAACCAGGTCAACCCCGACAAGCTGGAGCGCGCGAGCCGGCGGTGGGCCGCCGCCGACCACGGCGAACCCCTGCTCAGCCTCTACTGATCCGCATGTGATCCGGTTCACACCCGACTCCTGTCAGGAATCGGCGGGCCGCCCGGTTCAAGGGGCGAATCCGCTGAAGGCAGCGGCTGAAGGCAGCAGCAGACAGGAGCCGTGAAATGCAGCACCGCATCGTCGTCCTCGGAGCGGGATACACCGGAGCCGTCGCCGCCGGGCGCCTCGCCAGGCGGCTGCGCCCCGAAGACGTCGCCATCACCCTCGTCAACCCCGAGCCCGACTTCGTGGAACGCGTCCGCCTGCACCAGCTCGCGGTCGGCCAGTCCCTCAAGCCCCGGCCCCTGGCCGGGATGTTCGCGGGCACCGGCGTCGAACTGAGGCTCGGCAGGGTCACCGGCGTGGACGTGGACCGCAGGACCGTCGCCGTCACCGGCGCGGACGGCCCCCGGGAACTGGCGTACGACACCCTCGTGTACGCCCTCGGCAGCGGCTGGAACGACCAGGGCGTCCCCGGCACCGCCGAGCACGCCGAGCAGCTCGCGAGCCGCCCCGGCGCGCTCCGGCTGCGCGAGCGGCTGGCCGCCCTGGGCGCCGGACGGCCCGTGGTCGTCGTCGGCGGCGGCCTCACCGGCGTGGAGGCCGCGACCGAGATCGCCGAGGCCCGGCCGGACCTCGACGTCGCCCTCGTCGCCCGCGCCGGCCTCGGCGACTGGCTGTCCCCGAAGGGCCGCGGGCACCTGCGGAAGGTCTTCGGCAGGCTGGGCATCACCGTGCACGAGCACGCCGCCGTCACCGCCGTCGAGGCCGACCATGTCACCCTCGCCGACGGCACGGCCGTCCCGGCCGCGGTCACCGTGTGGACCGCCGGTTTCGCCGTGCACCCGATCGCCGCGGCCACCACCCTGGAGGTCACCGGCGAGGGGCAGATCGTGGTCGACCGGACCATGCGCTCCGTCTCGCATCCGGACGTGTACGCCATCGGCGACGCGGCCATGGCGATGGGTCCCGGTGACAAGCCGCTGCGGATGTCGTGCGCCTCGGGCGGCTTCACCGCGTGGCAGGCCGCCGAGGCCGTCGTGGCCCGCCTGACCGGCGGCAGGTTGCCGAAGGTGCCGATCCGCTACTTCAACCAGTGCATCTCGCTGGGCCGCGGGGAAGGCCTGATCCAGTACGTCACCGCAGACGACCGAGCCGTCCGGGCGGCCCTGACGGGACGGCTCGCCGCCCGCTACAAGGAGCTGGTCTGCAAGGGAGCGGCCTGGAGCGTCGCCAACCCGATGTTCGGGATGCCGACCCGGCGGCGCCGCGTCGTACCGGAGCCGGCCCGGGTGAGCGCGGAGGCCACGGCATCGGCCTGACCCCCGTCACACCCGCCCACGCTCCCTGGCGGCAGGGACGTGGTCCGCACCGGCGTGCACGTGGCTAGTGTTTCCCGCCGCTCCGGCCGCTGCCTGCCCGGCCTTTCCCGGCGGAGTCGCCCGTGCCGCCGGAGCTGTTGCCGGATGTCCCGTTGCCCGAGGTGCCGGCCTTGCCCGTCGTGCCCTTGCCGGTGCCCCCGGCGCTTTTGCCGGACTTGCCGGTGCCGACCGGCTTGCCCGGCTCGGCGGTCGCCCGCGCGAGCTGGTCGGAGCAGTACGCGGCGACCTCGTCCCTGCCGCCGGCGGCCGTGACGAGCCGCTGCCAGGTTCTCGAGTCGAGGGCTTTGCCCCGGGCCTGGACCTGCTCGTAGGCACGGCAGTGGGCCTCGGTGTCCTTCGCGGACGGCGGGCGGTCCCCCGGCCAGGAGCCGGCGGAGGGCGCCGCCGACGCCGTACCGCCCGGCCGCTGCGGGGCGGCCGCCGACGGATGCGCGTGCGGTCCGGAGGCGGTACCGCCCGTCGAAGAGCCGGCGGAACCGATGGCCGCGACGGCGACACCACCCAGGGTGAGGCTGGCGAAGACCACGCCGAACGTCATCTTCACCGGGCGCCGGAGCCGCCGCTCCGCGGCCGGCCGCCAGTCGTCCCGCCGCCGGCTGCGTGCGCGGTGCGCGCCCGTGGCATGCGCGTCCCGGAACGCGGCCACGGCCCGCTGCTCGGCCCGTGGGTCGAGATCACCGGCGCGCAGGACGGTGGCCAGCGCTGTTTCCAGCGCGGCGGCCTGGGCCGGACCCGGCGCACCGGACACGGCGCCGGGCCGCACGCGTCGACGGCCCTGGACTCCGTCGCCGCTCAGCCGTTCACCCATGTCCGTTTTCCGTTCCCGTCCGTTCCTGTCCGGCCGTTTCGTTTCGTTCGGTGTTTCATGTCGACTCCCCCAGCGTTCGGGAAGCCCCATCCGTCACACCCATCTCCGCCTCACCGCCGATGCCGAGCTGGCGCGCGAGGCGTTTCAGGCCTCGGTGAGCCGCTGTCCGCACCGCTCCGGGGCGCTTGCCGAGGACGCGTGCGGCGGCGGGACCGTCGAGGCCGACCACGACCCGCAGGAGCACGGCCTCGGCCTGGTCCCGGGGCAGTCCGCGGACCAGTTCCAGGGCCCGCTCGGTGGACATGGACTCCAGGGCCTGCTCATGGGTGCTGTGCGGACCGGGCAGGTCCAGCACGTCCTGCTCGGTCCCGCCCGCCCGGGGCCGCACCCGCTGGCGGCGCAGATGGTCCAGCGCCCGGTGCCGGGCGATGGTCGCGGTCCAGCCGCGGAAACCGGCACCGTCGCCCTTGAACCGGCCGAGGTCGCGGGCTATCTCCAGCCAGGCGTCGGCGGCCACGTCCTCGGCGTCGTCGCCGACGATGCCGTGCAGATAGCCGAGCAGACCGGGCTGTACGAACCGGTAGGCGACCGCGAAGGCGGCCTCGTCGCCCTCCTGGGCCCGTGCGACCGCCGCGCCGAGTTCCCCGTCGTACGCCTGTACGCGCCGGGGTTGCCGTACCTGGCCCAAGATTGTCCTCGTTCGCGCCGGTTCATAGCGAGCTTATGCCGTCCACCGCGTCCCTGCCGCACCGACGGCCCCACAGTTACCAGCGCCTGAGCTCACAGAAATGTCACAACGCGCCGGGAGCCCTTCACGCAGCCGCCGGTGACCCGCGGTCGCGGCCCGCGTGACGTTTCCCGCGGGCCGCGCGCTGGGGGAGTGCCGGGTGCGGTACCGCGCGGGCCCGGCCGCTCGCCCGCGCCGGTGCCGCAGCCCGCCCCCGGACCCCTCTCCGTGTCGTCCGCTACTCCCCCCTGGGCGGCCCGGAGAGGGATGGGGCGGCCAGGGCCCCGACCACTGCACAGGGCCCGGCCGCCCCGCGCCCGGTACATCGGTGGCGTGATGCTTCGGCGGCCGCGTGCGCTCCTTGGGGCATGAGCGCGTACCTCCGTCTGCGCGCAGTGCCGTCGCCGGCACTGCGCAACAGCTCGACCTGGCTCGAACGGAGCTTCGAGGACGACTCGGAGACCGTCCGCCGCTACCGCGACCAGGAGCGCATCTACGCCGGCGCTTCCCCGCACCACCCCCTCGCCCAGGACCGGCCTCAGAGCCAGGTGGTGCTCGGCGGCCGGCCGGTGTTCCGCGTCGACCGGCACAAACCACCGCTGCTGGTGCTGACGGCGGCCCAGACCCGCCGGGTCTCCGGGTTCCTGGCGATGGCCGACTTCGACGCCCTGTGGCACTTCGCCCGGGACGCGCTGCTGCCGCGCTACGGCGGCGTGCGGGCGGAGCCAGAGACCTGGCGTGCGTTCGCGGCGGCGCACCAGGAACTGAAGGCGTTCTACTCGCACACGGCCGAGCGCGGGGACGCGGTGGTGAAGTGGCTGCCCGAGGAGTGAGGAGTGGCTGCTGAGGAGTGAGGTGTAACAGTTCCGGGCCGCCGCGCTCTGTCCATGCGGACGACCACGCCGGTCGGCCAGGACAGGGGACACGACTCGTGCGGTGGACGGACGAAAGCGGCAGAACGTACGGCGAGGAGCCGTACGGCGGTGTGGGGAACGCGTATGCCCCCGGGCACGAGGGCGACGGCGCCCACACCGACACGGCCACGCTGCCCCGGGCCGCCGCGCACCAGGCGCCGTCCGACCCGTACCCCGTGCCTTTCGTGCCGGAACCGGACTGGGAGTCCGCACCGACCTGGGAGACGGAGCGGGGCCGGGACACGGAACCGGAGTCACCGGCGAGCGAGCCGGTGCGGCCGGTCTTCGTGGACGCCTCGGGCCGCCGCCAGCGCCGCGTGCTGCGCGCCGCCCGGCTGCTGATGATCCCCGCCGGCGGCTATGTCGTGCTGCTGGTCGGCACCCTGCTGGGCGGCCCGAGCGTCAGCGCCCCGTTCGTTCCGCAGCCGGACGCCACGCACCCGGCCACCGCCCGCGTGACCGGCTCCGACGCCCCCTCCGGCACCGGCCGTGCGGCGCCGCACGCGAACCCCGGACCCAGGACGCACAGGACGACGTCCGGCCGGACGGCAGCCCAGGCCGCCCCCGCGGCCGGGCCCGCCGCGGCGCCGACCAGGGCCACCTCCGCCATCCCGGCCCGCCCCCGCACCTCGAAGGGCCGCGCCCTCGGCACGTCCCACAAGCCCGTGAAGTGATCCAAGGCCCTGACGTGACAGACCGACGGCACCGCACCGCCCCCTCCCGCCGCAAGACCCCCGTCCGCCGCCGCGACCGCACCGGCCAGATCACACCGCGCACCCACTGGCTCCTGCTGAGCGTGCTCGCGGTGACCCTGTCGACGGCCCTCCTGCTCCAGGGCTACACCCACCACATGTTCGGGATCAGCCAGGACGACGTGACCGGTGCCCGCGGCCGGAGCGACGCCGTGCCCGGCCGGGTGGTCCACGGCGGCCCGGTGATCGCGAACGCCGCCGCCTCCGCGCAGACCGTCCAGGTCGCGGACCGCACCATCGCCCTCACCTTCGACGACGGCCCCGACCCCGTCTGGACGCCGCGCATCCTCGACGTACTGCGCCGCGACCATGTGCACGCGACCTTCTTCGTCGTCGGCACCGAGGTCGTGGACCACCCGGAGCTGGTCCGCCGGATGATCGCCGACGGCCACCAGATCGGCATCCACACCTTCACCCACCCCGACCTGTCCCGCCTCGCCCCGTGGCAGCGCTCCCTGGAACTGCGCGAGACACAGCTCGCGGTGGCCGGCGCGGCCGGGGTCACCACCGCGCTGCTGAGACCGCCGTACTCCTCGGAGAACGCCGCACTGGACGACGCCGACTGGTCCGTCCTGAAGCAGGCCGACCAGGCGGGCTACGTCACGGTGCTCACCACCCAGGACGCCGAGGACTGGCAGCGCCCCGGCACCGCCCGCATCCTCGCGAACGCGACCCCGCACGGCCACGCCGGGCAGATCGTGCTGATGCACGACGGCGGCGGTGACCGCTCCCAGACCGTCGCCGCCCTGAACGCCCTGATCCCGCGGCTCAAGGCACACGGCTTCCGGTTCACGACCGTCGGCGCGGCGGTCGGCATGGCCGGTCCCGTCCAGCGCGCCGGCCTCGGCGACCACCTCCAGGGCATGGCCCTCATCGCGGTGCTGCGGACCGGCGACTGGATCGTATGGCTGCTGGGCGCGCTGATGACCGCGGCCGGAGCGATCAGCGTGCTGCGCGCGGCGGTCGTGCTGATCGCGGCCCGCCGGCACCGAAAGCTGCGGACCGGGCGCCGGGGCCGCTCCTGGGGGCCGCCGGTGACCGAGCCGGTCAGCGTCATCGTCCCCGCGTACAACGAGAGCGCCGGGATCGAGGCGGCCGTGCGCTCCCTGGTCGCCTCCGACCATCCGGTGGAGGTCGTCGTGGTGGACGACGGCTCCACCGACGGCACCGCCGACCTGGTGGAGTCGCTCCGGCTGCCCGGGGTGCGGGTGATCCGGCAGGAGAACGCGGGCAAACCGGCCGCGCTCAACACCGGGCTCGCCGCGGCCTCCTGCGACCTGGTGGTCATGGTCGACGGCGACACGGTCTTCGAACCCGGCACTGTCCGCGCCCTCGTGCAGCCCTTCGCCGACCCCCGGGCGGGCGCCGTCTCGGGCAACGCCAAGGTCGTCAACCGCGGTGGTCTGCTGGGCCGTTGGCAGCACATCGAGTACGTGGTCGGCTTCAACCTCGACCGCCGGCTGTTCGACCTCGCCGAGTGCATGCCGACCGTGCCCGGAGCGGTCGGCGCCTTCCGCCGCCGGGCGCTGCTCGCCCTCGGCGGCGTCAGCGACGCCACCCTCGCCGAGGACACCGACCTCACCATGGCGCTGTGCCGCGACGGCTGGCGCGTGGTGTACGAGGAGGGCGCGGTGGCCTGGACCGAGGCGCCCGCGTCCCTGAACGCCCTGTGGCGGCAGCGGTACCGCTGGTGCTACGGCACCCTGCAGGCGATGTGGAAGCACCGCGGCGCGCTGGTGCAGCGCGGCGCCGCCGGCAAACTGGGCCGCCGGGGCCTGCTCTATCTCCTGCTCTTCCAGGTGCTGCTGCCCCTGCTCGCGCCGGCCGTGGACATCTTCGCCCTGTACGGCCTGGTCTTCCTCGACCCGCTGCGGATCGCCGGCCTGTGGCTGGCCTTCCTGCTGCTGCAACTCGGCATGGGCCTGTACGCCTTCCGCCTGGACGGCGAACGCCCCGGCCCGCTGTGGAGCCTGCCGCTGCAGCAGTTCGTCTACCGGCAGCTGATGTACCTGGTGGTGATCCAGTCCGTCTTCACCGCCGTGTCCGGCTCCCGCCTGCGCTGGCAGCGCATGGAGCGCTACGGCAGCCTGGCGTCGGCCCCGGCGGCCACCGGTCCGTCCGGGGAAGGCCGCTCCGCCGCCCCTGAACAGCCGGACCCGTACGGGGCCGTCCCCGGTCCCGGAACGTACGCGGCCGTCCCGCAGCCCGCACCCTACGGCTCCCTCCCACAGCCGGAGCCGTACGGGGGTCCTCCCCGGCCCGCGCCCCAGGCCGGCCACCGGCAGCAGCCCGTCCCCCACGACACCACCCAGTGGTCCTGAAAGGAAAGTGATCCGAGCCCATGAGCGGAACCCGGCGCCGACAGCCGCAGCGCAGCAGCTCCGGCAGCCGTGCGGCGGTCGGCCGCAGCAGGCGGCGCCGTAGCGGCCTGCAGAAACGTTGGATCGACTATCCCAGGGCGGGCCGCACGGGCCCGCGCCGCTGGCTGCCGTCGTGGCGCCAGGTGCTCGCGTCGTTCCTGCTCTGCGTCGGCGCAGTGGCCGCGGCCGTCGGGTACGCCTACGCCACGGTCACCATCCCCGACCCGAACCCCAAGGCGCTGCTCCAGAACAACGTCTACTACTGGTCCGACGGCACCGTGCTGGCGACCGACGGCAGCGTCAACCGGGAGAACGTCACCCTGGCGCAGGTCCCCGCCGATGTGCAGGGGGACTTCATCGCCGCCGAGAACGCCTCCTTCTACACCGACCCGGGCATCGACCCGCAGGGCATCGCGCGCGCCCTCGTGCACATGGCCGAGGGCGGCTCCGTCCAGTCCGGCTCGACGATCACCCAGCAGTTCGTCAAGAACACCTACCTCGACCAGTCGCAGACGCTCTCCCGCAAGTTCAAGGAACTGCTGATCTCCGCCAAGATCGGCGCGAGCATGAGCAAGCAGCAGATCCTCCAGGGCTATCTGAACACCTGCTACTTCGGCCGCCAGGCCAACGGCATCCAGGCCGCCGCCCGCGTGTACTACGGCCTCCCGGTCGAGAAGCTGAACGTGAGCCAGGGCGCGTTCCTCGCCGCCGCGGTCAACGAGCCGAGCCTCTTCCAGTACGCCGACGCCGACCCCCGCGCCCGGGCCCGGGCGCAGGCCCGCTGGTCCTGGGTGCTCGACCGGATGGTCACGACGGGCAAGCTGACGCAGGAGCAGCGCGCCCGCATCGCGGCGGCCGGCTTCCCGACGCCCAGGAAGTGGGCCCCCGGGTCCGGGCTCACCGGCCAGACCGGCTATCTGGTCCAGCTGGCCCGCTCGTACGCCCAGGCCCACGACCCCTCCATCACCGACAGTGGCCTGAGCCGGGGCGGTTACCAGATCCACACCACCTTCGACCGCAAGCGGACGGCGGAACTCGCCGAGGCCGTGGCGAAGGTGCGCGCGGAGCGCCTCGACCCCGCCCACCGGGCCGCCGACCGCAATGTCCAGGTCGGCGCCGCCTCGGTGGACCCGGCGACCGGCCGGATCCTGGCCGTCTACGGCGGCCCCGGCTACCAGCAGGCCCACTACTCGGACAACGCCGACACCTCCGGAGTCCCGGTGGGGTCGACCTTCAAACCGCTCGTCCTCGCCTCCGCGCTCCAGTACGGGGCCGTCCTGAAACCGGGCACGCCTCCGGCGCCGATCACCCCGGCCAGCAAGTTCGACGGCGACGACGGCATCCAGATCAAGGACCAGCAGGGCAACTACGTCACCGACGACAAGGACCCCACCGGCCTCCTCCACCAGCACAACGACACCACGCACCGCTGGGGGTACATCTCCCTGCGCACGGCGATGGAGCAGTCGGTCAACACGCCGTACGTGCAGCTGGGCGAGGACGTCGGCTACGCCGACGTGGCCCGCACGGCGAAGACCGTGGGCCTGCGCCCGGAGAGCCTCGCCGCGCCCAGCGCCGGCTTCTACATCGGCACCTCCACCCCGAGCGCCATCCGCATGGCGGGCGCCTACGCGACCTTCGCCGCCTCCGGGATGCAGGCCACGCCGTACTCGGTGACCAAGGTGACCCACGACGGCGCGGTCCTGCCCGGCTTCACGACCCCCGCCCCCGTACGGGCCCTGCCCGCACCGGTCGCCGACAACGTGACCGACGTCCTCAGGGGCGTCATCGCCCGGGGCACCGGCACCAGGGCCCAGGCCCTCGGCCGTACGGCGGCGGGCAAGACCGGCACCACCGACGACTACCGCTCGGCCTGGTTCATCGGCTACACCCGCCAACTGGCCACGTCGGTCGTCCTCTTCAAAGAGGACCCGGCGCACCCCCAGCTCCAGTCCCTGGCCGGCGTCGGCGGCCTGCAGAAGGTGTTCGGCGGAGACATCCCGACCGAGATCTGGACCCGGTACATGCACGACGCCCTCTCCGGCCTCCCCGACCTCCCCTTCCCCACCCCGGCCCCCCTGGGCCACGGCAGCGACGAGCCCGGCGTCCCCTCTCCCTCCCCCAAGCCCACCCACCCCCCGGCCAAGCACACCGGCACCCCGGGCAAGCGAAGGCCCGGCACCACGACCCCCGGTCCGGGTCCCGCCCCCGGCCCCAAGTGCCATGCGCACAAGTGCCGTTGACATCGGAAGGGCAGGCGTGCCGATGGCTCCGGAGGGCAGCTCCCGCTGAGGCCACGGGCGCGGTGAGGTGTAGGGTCCGGAGGCTGGTTGCGTGCCGGGTGCGCCCTGCTGTGGGTTGCCTGTGTGCTGCTGGCGCAGGGGCGGAACCGCGAAGCCCAGGAGTAGAGCATGAGGAAGTACGTCTGGGGTGCGGCGCTCACACTCGCGGTGGTGCCGGCGCTGGCCGGGTGCGGCGCTTTCGGGAAGGGCGCGCCCACGCCGGTCGCGACAGCCCCGGTGACGATGCCCGATCTGGTCGGGAAGAACGCCGAGAACGCCGAGGAGCAGTTGGAGAAGCTCGGTGTGCCGAAGAGCCGGATCGAGCTGCGGGCGGATGACGGAAACCATGTGGTGGTGCTGGTGGCGTCGAACTGGGACGTGAACGACCAGTCGGTGAAGGCGGGTGCGCGGCTCGGAGTGAAGCAGACGCTCGTGCTCGGCGTGGGCAAGCCGACGTGGCGCGAGCGTCATCACGGCCACCTGCTCTAGCCGAAGAGGGCGCCGCACAGCACTTCGCCCCGCCGGGCAACCGGCGGGGCGAAGGAGAACGTCTGCGCTGTATCTCTACTTGGTGAAGGCCGCCACGCCGTTCGGGGTGCCGAGGCCCGTCGGGCCGTCGTAGCCCTTGCCTGCCTTGCACAGGTAGGTGCCGCAGGATCCGTTGGCGCCGTCGGTGACGTCGTTCAGCTTGTCCGGGTGGGCGTAGGGGTAGGACGCCGGGACGTCACCGGAGCCCGGGGCGCCCGCGAGGGCGTAGACGCCGGCGATGAACGGCGCGGAGGCGCTGGTGCCGCCGTACACGTTCCAGCCGCTCGCCTGGTAGGTGTCGTAGACGGCGAGACCGGTGGCCGGGTCGGCGACGGCCGCGACGTCGGCGACGGCGCGCTTGGCGCAGCCGGTGTCCTTCTGCCAGGACGGCTTGGCGTCGAACTGCGAGC
This sequence comes from Streptomyces sp. NPDC031426, assembly GCF_055581585.1. Classification (NCBI taxonomy): domain Bacteria; kingdom Bacillati; phylum Actinomycetota; class Actinomycetes; order Kitasatosporales; family Streptomycetaceae; genus Streptomyces; species Streptomyces sp. NPDC031426. The sequence continues at coordinate 51,758 of NZ_JBVIJE010000007.1, read as the reverse complement.
AGCCCGAGCCCGCTCCGTCGCCGCCGGCGGAGGCGCCCCACACGGACTCGGACCAGCCGCGGGTGCTGCTGTCCTTCTTGAGCGAGGTGCCGCCGACGGCCGTCACGTACTGCGAGGCGGCCGGGTACTCGGTGCCGTAGCCGCTGTCGCCGGAGCTGACGGTGATGGCGACGCCGGGGTGCTTGAAGTACTGGTCGTCGGCCTTGGTGTCGGCGGCCTCCTCACCGCCGCCGTAGCTGTTGGAAACGTACTTGGCGCCCTGCTTGACCGCCTGGTTCACGGCCGCGCCGAGGTCGTCCATGCTGGCCGACTTGGCCTCGACGAGCAGGATCTTGCACTGCGGGCAGGCCGCGCTGACCATGTCGACGTCGAGGGAGATCTCGCCCGCCCAACCGGAGTCGGGCGCCGGGTAGTTGGTGCCGCCGTCCTGGTCGGTCTTCTTGAAGCAGCCGTTGCTCGTGCTGCACTCCGGCAGGCCGTACTGGGAGCGGTAGGCGGCCAGGTCCTTCTCGGCGTTCGGGTCGTCGTTGGCGTCGACGATCGCGACCGTGGCGCCCTTGCCGCCGTCCTTGGGCAGGTTGTAGGCGGCCTGGAGGTCGGCCGGCCCGAAGCCCTTGGGGGTGTCGTGGCGGCCCAGGGACTTCTGCGGGGTGAGGTCGGTGCGGACGACCGCCTGGCAGGCCATGTAGCCGGGCCTGGTGGGCTGTGAACACAGCGAGCGGGTGTGCACCGTGGAGGTCGTGGCGGCCGCGGGCGATGCGGCGGTGGTGGTCGTGGCGAAGGCCGCCGACTGGGTGGCGACGGCCAGGCCGCCGGTGATCAGAGCTGCTGCAGACAGGAGCGCGGGCGCGCCGCGGCGTATCGGGTTCCTTCTGCGATGAGACTGCAATGAACTGCCCTCCGTGGGGGGATGGGTGGCTCCACGACGGCGGCCGGAGGCTGCGTTATCAGGTTCATGACAACCGCTTTCCGTTGGGGGTGGCCGGGTGGAGCCGGTTCGGGCATCCTGCTGATGCTGCCACCCTGGTCAGTGGTGGCTACTGATGAGGCTATGGACACTTTGCTGAAGAGAACAGAGCCAGTTGGTAAAATCCTTGGACTCAACTCTCGGCGTCGACCGGTACGTTGTGCAGCCATGGAGCTTGAAGACGGAACCATCAACGACCTGATGTCGCTGGGCCTGGCCCGGTACGAGGCGCGGGTCTACCTGACCCTCATCAGGCGTGGTTCTTACACGGCCGCCGAGGTGGCCCGGGAGGCCGACGTACCGCGCCAACGTGTGTACGACGTGCTCGACGCCCTCGTACGGCGGCGGCTGGCGACCACCCACCCCGGCCGGGTGGCCACGTACTCCGCCGTCACGCCCGAGCTGGCCCTCGCCCGCCTGATGGCCGCGCAGCGGGAGACGATCGACCGACTGGACCGGGTCTCCCAGGACTTGGCCGGCATCCTCCAGCCCCTGTGGTCCCAGGGCCGGGAGCACACCGACCCGCTGGACTACATCGAGATCCTGCGCGACCCGAAGGCGATCGCCGAACGCTTCGCCGACATCCAGCGGCAGGCACGGCACGAACTGCTCACCTTCTGCAAACCGCCGTTCGTCGCCCCCACCGAGAACACGGACGGCCTGGCGGTGGTCGACCGACTCCACCACTCGGGCGGCACGGTCCGCGCGATCTACCTCGACGACGCCCTGGCCGACCCCGAGCAGGTGGAACACGTACGGCGCTTCGCCGCGGCGGGCGAGGAGGCCCGCTTCGCCCCCGAACTCCCACTGAAGCTCGTCATCGCCGACGCTTCCCTCGTCCTGTGCGACATGCCCGACCCCGTGGCCGGCGCCGACTCCACCACCACCCTCTTCATCGAGCACCCGGCCCTCGCGGCCTGTCTGCGCCTGGCTTTCCACACGGTGTGGACGAACGCCACACCCGTCACCCGGCGGGCAGGCTGACCGTGAACCTCGCCCCGGGCGCGGGTCCGGGGGCGTACGACACCTCGCCCCCGACGGCCCGGGCCAGGCGTCGGGCCAGCGGCAGCCCAAGGCCCGCGCCGTCGTGGCCGTCGCCCGAGTCGGCGCGTCGGCCGGGCTGGAACAGCTCGGCCACGAACGCCTCCGGCACGCCGGGACCGTCGTCGGCGACGTCGATCCGCACGACGCCGGGCACGCGCACCGCGGACACGGTCACCCGGGAGCGGGCGTAGCGGGCGGCGTTGGCGAGCAGGGGACTGAGGATGCGTTCGAGGAGCGCGGGGGCGACCCCTGCCTCCAGCACCGGTGCTTCCGCCTCGACCGCGGTCTTCACCCGGTCCGGCGTGTCGAGGTGCTGGAGCAGCCGGTCCAGGACGGGCACGACATCGGTCGTCCCCGGGGTCGTCGCCGGGTTCAGCGCGTTCTCGCGGGCGTCGTTCAGCAGCGTGTCGCAGATCGTGCGCATGGACTGGGCGGCCTCGGAGATCACTTCCTGCGCGGCACGGGTCTCGGCGTCCGTGCGGGGGCGGCTCCGCCACCAGTCGAGCTCCATGATGATCCGGGTGAGCGGGGTGCGCAGTTCGTGGGACAGCTCTCCCGTCAGCTGCTGTTCATGGCGCAGCACGGTGCGGGTGCGGTCCAGGAGCTGGTCCAGCGATGCGCCGAGGCGGGCGAGTTCGGCCGGATGGTCCGCCGTGCCGAAGCGCTCGTCGGAGCCGATGGCGCTCCACTGGGTGGCCTGGTCGGTCATCGTCCGCACCGGGCGCAGGGCCCGGCTGACGGAGAGTCGGGTGAGGGCGTAGGTGCAGCCGAGCATCACGGCGTCGAGGATCAGTGACCCCAGCAGCAGGGTGTCGGCCGAGCCGCGGTACGGAGCGAGATCCAGGGCGGTGACGACGGTGGCCCGTGAATGCCGACCGGGGAGGGGCTGGGAGCACAGCCTGATGGGCGGGTGGCCGTGGGTGTGGACGGTCGCGCAGGCGTGCCCGGGCCGCTCGGCCAGCCGGTGGGCGCCCCGGGTCAGCGGGCTGCCGGCCCTGGCGGACGGCGGCTTCTCCAGCAGGCGGGGTCCGGCGTAGATCCACACGTTCGCGTCGAGGAGGCGGTCGTTGACGGTCTCCAGGACGCGTACCCGGGGGCCGTTCGTGTCGACGGTCGTGGCCACCGCCGCCGCGCGGTTGCGCAGTTCGTCGTCGGCCTGGTGCTGCAGGTGACGGTCCATGACGGCGTTGAACACCACCGTCAGGATCGTCATCAGCAGGGCGGTGGCTGTCAGCGCCGCGAGCGAGAGCCGGCCGCGCAGGGTGCGGGGGGCCATACGGCGGAGGTGACGGAAGGCACGGTTCATGACAGACGGTGTCCGATCCCGCGCGCCGTACCGAGGGTGAGGCCGCTGCCCGCCTCGCGCAGCTTGCGGCGCAGTCGGCTCAGGTACTGGTCGAGGGTGTTGTCGCTGACCTGCGCTCCCTCGGGCCAGCCGGCCCGCACCAGGTCGCGGCGGCGCACGAGGCCCCCGTCGGCGGCGACGAGCGTGGCGAGCAGCCGGAACTCGGTCGGGGACAGGGCGGTGCGGGCACCGTGCACGGTCATGCTGTGGTGCACCGCGTCCAGGACCAGGTCCCCGGCGGTGGCCACCGTCGCCGGCGCGGCGGTCCGTCTGAGGGCGGCTCTCAGCCTGGCGGCGAGTTCCGCGAGGTGGAAGGGCTTGGGCAGGTAGTCGTCCCCGCCGGCGGAGAAGCCGGACAGCCGGTCGTTGAGGTGGTGCCGGGCGGTCAGGAAGATCACGGGGGCGAGGAAGCCGTTGGCCCGCAGCGCCTGGCACACGTCCCGGCCGTCCGCGTCGGGCAGGCCGACGTCGAGGACGGCCGCTGCGATGTCGGCGGTGGCCAGCCGCAGGGCGGTGGCGCCGTCGGCGGCCAGGACCGGCTCGAAGTCCTCGTCGGACAGGCCCCGGCGCAGTACGTCCCGCAGGGCGTGATCGTCCTCGACGACAAGGATCTTGAGGCGCATGATGCTCCAGAGGCCTTCCGGTCGGAGTCGTACGTGTCAGGGCCGCCGCGGCGGCCGCCGGGCCGTCAGGACCGACGCGACAGCCACGGGGCCCTCCGGGCCGACGCGACAGCCGCCGAGCCATCCATCATCGGCGGACTACCTGCCATCCATCGTCGGTGGACCGCCTGCCGTCCATCGTCGGCGGACAGCCGCTGTCCAACACCGGCGACCGGCCGCCGTCCGGGACGACGCACCAGCCGCGGGGCCGCTCGGGATGATGCGGCAGCCACCGGGCCTTCCGTCTCGGCGGACCGCCTGCCGTCCATTATCGGCGGACAGCTTGCCGTCCATCATCGGCGGACCGCCTGCCGTCCGGGACGACGCGGCAGCCGCCGGGCCGCTCGGGATGATGCGGCAGCCACCGGGCCTTCCGTCATCGGCGGACCGCCTGTCATCCATCATCGGCGGACCGCCGCCGTCCGACACCGGCGACCGCCTGCCGTCCGGGACGACGCGGCAGCCACCGGGCCGCCCGGGACGCTGCGACAGCCGTCGGCCCGTTCGTCATCGGCGGACCGCCCGCCGTCCGTCATCGGCGGACCGCTCGCCGGCCACCGGCGCTCCCGGCGCACCACCGGGGCCTACGGCGCTCCCGGCGCACCGGCCACCAGCACCACCGGCCACCAGCGCACCAGCGGCGCACCAGCGCACCGCCCGCCACCTGCGCGCCGTCGGCCACCGGTGCCGGTGTCACTGCTCATGGGGTCACCAGAAGGGCGCCCAGGCGCCTGGCGGTGAGCCATCGTGCCAGGGTTCCCGCCTGCCGTCGCGCCGCGGACATCGCCCCGAAGGCCACCAGCGCGCCGACGACGAGGCCGGCCAGGACGTCGTGCGGATAGTGTGCGCCGACCCACACCCGGGAGACTCCCATCGCCAGTGCGGCCACGACGGCGACCGCTCCCAGACGGCGCGAGACGAACACCAGGGCCACGGCAGCGGCGGCGGCGATGGCCGCGTGGTTGCTGGGGAAGGACCAGTCGCCCGGCGCCGGACACGCCTCCAGCGTCCTCATGTGCAGGCTCTGGCACGGCCGGTCCTCCCGCACCGCCAGCTTCAGCACGGCGTCCACGCCGTACGCCAGGACCACGACCACCGGCACCACCAGCGCGATCACCGCGGCGGTGGCACCGGTGTGCCGGGCCCGCCACCAGCCGAGGGCCGCCAGGACGGCGAACACCGCGAGCCCGTACGTCGACCAGGCCGAGACCGTGTCGTCCAGCCAGCCGGGCGAGTGCTGTGCGAGACGGACCACGTCCGAGTAGACGGAGCCGTCGACGGAGGACCCGTCGACGGCCAGGATCACTGGTTCCCTCCCGTCGCGTCGGCGCCCCGGAAGAACACGTGGACGGGGGGCTGGGGAGCCGGCTGCGGCGGATGGGGCATGGGTGGGGGCCTTCCCTGCGGACCGGGCGGGAGTGAACGCCCGGCAACAGTTGACTACAGCGAAGTAGACGGTCTACGGAACTGTAGACGAACGGCGCCCGGGGAACGTTCCCGGGTGACGCGCACCACGCGCAGGCCATCCGTGGTCACGCAGCCGCCCGACCTCGAAGCCCCGCTCCGCGCAGCTGTCGAGGATGCGGGGCAGGGCGCCGAGCGCCGAGTGCCAGGCGCCCGGGGCGGAGGTGCAGTCGGAGTCGTGCAGCAGGATCGTTCCGCCGCCGTCCAGATCGCGGGTGACGGTGCGGTGGACGGACTCTGTGGTGGCCCGCGCCGTCCAGTCCTCCCCCCAGCAGGTCCACAGGACGGGCGTGAGGCCGAGCCGGTGGGCCGCCAGATGGGCGCCGGCCGACATGACGCCGTACGGCGGCCGGAACAGCGTGGGCTGCCGCCCGGTGATCGCGGCGACGGTGTCGCGGGCGCGGGCGAAGTCGTCGTAGGTGGCACGTGGGCCGCGCAGGAGCAGCGGGCGGTGCAGCCAGCCGTGAATGCCGATCTCATGGCCGGCCGCGGCGATCTCGCGCACCAGACCCGGTGAACGGCGCGCCTGCACCCCGAGCAGGAAGAAGGTGGCGTGCACCTCGCGCGCGGCGAGCAGGCGCAGGAAGTGCGGGGTGGAGACGGGGTCGGGTCCGTCGTCGAAGGTCAGGGCGACGTGGTCCGGGCGGCCGCGGCCCGAGAGGCGGGGAAGGGCGCGGTTGCGCAGCGGCCCGAACGTGGAGACGACGGGCGCGGCGTGCGTGGCGAGCACGGGCAGGGCGGCCAGGGCGGCCGTGCGCAGGGTACGGGCGGCGGTCATCAGTGGTTCCCTTCCGGCTGGGGGGCGTGCTGCGGGGCGCGGTCGTCCGGATCGAGGCCGTGGCTGATCGCACGTGCCAGCCCGGGGCCCTCGTACGCCGTCGCGATCCCCGTACCGACGGCGCACGCCCACACGGCGCACGCTACGGCGACCGTGGCGGCGAGGCGCCCCGGAGGGGTGCGCCGACGGCGGCAGGGGGGCCGGTGGCCGGGCCCCGGCAGCCCGGCCGCCTGGTACACCCGTGCTATCTCGGCCGCCGGGCCCCGGTCCGGCGTCGCGGCGAACAGGGCGAGGCCCGTCTCGCGCTGGAGCTTTCCTCGCGGGCCCTCGATCAGGTCCTGCAGTACGGCCTCGAGGTCGGCCGGCTCGCGGATCCACGCCGCGGCGCCGGCCTCGTCCAGGGCGGCGGCGTTGGTCAGCCCGTGGCCGGGAATGCAGCGGTAGCTGGCGACGGGCAGGCCCACGGCGAACGCCTCCAGGGAGGTGAGTCCGCCGGCGTTCTGCACGAGGACGTCTGCGGCGCGCATCAGGCCGGGCATGTCGTCCATCCAGCCGTGGACGTGCTCGATGCCGTCGGCGCGCAGCTGCTCGGCCAGGGCCTCGTTCCGGCCGCAGACGACGACGGGCACGGCGGCGCCGCAGTCGCGCACCTCCCGGGCCACCGTGCGGACCGGTCCGACGCCCCAGGAGCCGGCCACCAGCAGGGCGAGCGGGCTGTGCGCCGGCAGCCCGAACCGGGCCCGTGCGCGCTCGCGCTCCTGGCTGTCCCCGGGCCTGAACCGGGGATCGGTGACCGGCCCGCACACGCGTACATCCCGGGCGCCGACGGCACGGGCCTGGGCGCCGGGGACGGCGTGGGCGGCGAGGTGGACGTCCACGCCGTCCGCCACCCACAGGGGATGCACCGAGAAGTCCGTCAGGTAGGTCAGGACCGGGACGGTCAGCCGTCCGGAGCGGCGCAGGTTGCCGAGCACCCGGCTGGCTCCTGGGTAGGTGGACACGACCGCGCCGGTGCCCGGGGCGAGGGCGCGCAGCACCCGGTTCTCGGCGGAGCGCAGCAGGGCGCGCGCCGCCGGGCCGCCGCCTCCGGCGCGCTCGGTGCCGGCATAGATCCGCTGGTAGGCCCACGGTGCCCGGACGAGCAGCCGGTGGTAGCCCCGCTGGACGGCGCGGCCGAGCCCGGCGGGCAGCAGGTCCAGCAGGTCGTGCCGGTCGACGGTGAAGCCGTCTTCGACGAGGCGGCGGGCGAGTTCGGTGGCGGCGCCGTCATGCCCCGCGCCGACGCTCGCGGAGATGATCGCGACCCGGCGGGAGGGAGCGGCCACGCCTTGCGGGCGCGGTACGGCGCCCGCGAGTGCGGGCATGGGGAGAGTGCGTCCGGCATACGGCATGGGCTGGTCCTCCGGGCGTCGGGAGAGCTAGCGGATCTACAAGATGTAGTAGATGCCTGTCGAAGCCCGGAGCATACCTCCTACAACTGGTAGGAGATGGCCGGGTAGCCTGTCCGAACGAAAGGCCGGGAAGGGCCGGGGAAGGACGGACGTGAGCGACCCGAACAACCGGGAGAATCCGGGCCGGCGGGCGCGCGGCGAGCTGGAGAACGACGTGCTGGCCGCGCTGTGGGCCGCCGACGGCCCCCTGACCGCGCGCCAGGTCCTGCAGCGGCTGCCCGGCGGCCTGGCGTACACCACGGTCCTGACGATCCTGTCCCGTCTCCACGACAAGGGCATGCTCGTCCGGCACCGGGAGGGCCGCGGATACGCCTACGCGCCGGTCCGGGACGAGGCGTCGCACACGGCCCGGCGCATGCGGTCGCTGCTGGAGGAGGGTTCGGACCGCGAGGCGGTGCTGACCCGCTTCGTGTCCGAACTCTCCACGGAGGACGAGCAGTTGCTGCACCAGCTGCTGGCCGGGCACGAGGCACGGGACGAGCGCTCCGACGGGAAGCGGTGACTCGTGCTGATCAGCGTCTACGTCCCGTTCGTCGTCACGGCCGTGCTCACGCTGCTCGCACCGCGCCTCGCCCGTCGGCTCACCCCGCGCCCCGCCGCCTGGGCCCTGGCCTGCGCCGCGCTCGTCACGGCGGTCGGCTGGACCGGCTCACTCACGCTGCTCGCCTTCACCGGCATCGCGCAGATTCCCCAGGTCGCGGCCGAGGGCCACTGGTCCGCGAGCGCACTGCGCGCCGAGGACCCGGTCTACCTCGTCGTCGCGGCCGTCAGCGCGCTCGTCCTGGCCGCGAGCGTCGTCTCGCTGGGCGTCGCCACATTCCGCCAGGTCCGCCAGGTCGTCCGCGCCCGGCGGGAGTGCGCCGCGCTGCCCGGGGACGTGGAACTGGCCGTGCTCGACGACGACGCTCCGCTGGCCTTCGCCCTGCCCGGCGGGCCGGGACGGATCGTGGTCTCCCGTGGCATGTTGTGCTGTCTCGGCGATGACGAGCGCGCGGCCCTGCTGGCGCACGAGCGGGCCCATCTGCGCGGCAGACACCACCTGTTCCTGAGCCTGTGGCGGCTCACGTCCGCCCTGAACCCGCTGCTGCGCCCCTTGGCTCACACCGGTGCCTTCGTCCTGGAACGCTGGGCCGACGAGGACGCCGCCGCCCGGGTCGGCGACCGGGCGGCGGTGGCCCGCGCGGTCGGCCGCGCCGCCCTCGCCGCCGCGGGCGCGTCCCGCCCCGCCCTTGCCGCCACCGGCGGGGAAGTGCCCCAGCGGGTACGGGCCCTGCTGGCCCCGCCGCCCGCCCGCCGGGCGTCGCCCTTCCTGGCCGGCGCCCTGTTGCTGACCGTGTGCTGCGCCAGCCTGGCCAACGCCGCCTCCGACAGCGATCGCATGGTCGACAGCGCGATTCGAGCGCAGTGCGCGGCACTGTCGGCCACCACGACCGCACCACCGGCGGATGACCACCGGCACGGCCCCGGCTTCTGCTGCGGCCCGTACCACCGCGGCGAGTTCGGCGAACACCGCTCGTAGACCCGCGGCCGTGCTCCGGCGGCCGCGCGGCGCGATACGTTCGACGCCCACGGCACCCACGAGAGGAACCCAGCGTGACCGTCGAACGCATAGGCCCGCCCCTTTTCGGTACGGAGCGCGAGACGCTGCGGGCGTTCCTGGACTTCCACCGGGCGACCCTGGCGATGAAGTGCGAGGGTCTGACGGAGGAACAGCTCAAGGAGCGGTCGAGCCCGCCGTCGACCCTGTCCCTGCTCGCCCTGGTCCGGCACCTGGCCGAGGTCGAACGCGCCTGGTTCCGCCGGGTGTTCGACGACAACGCCGCCCCGATGCTCTGGTCGGACAAGGAGTTCGACTTCCAGGCCGCCTACGACACCACGGGCGCGAGCGCCGAGGAGGCGTTCGCGGTGTGGCAGGCCGAGGTCGAGCACTCGCGCCGTATCGAGCGCGAGGCCGGGTCCCTGGACCTCGCCGGGTACCAGCCGCGCTGGGGCGAGGACGTGTCCCTGCGGATGGTGATGCTCCACATGATCCTGGAGTACGGCCGCCACAACGGCCACGCGGACTTCCTCCGCGAGGGCGTGGACGGCACGGTGGGGGCCTGACTCACTGAAGCGGGCCCCAGTCTGCGACCGGGGCCCGCTTCATGGAGCCGGTGACGGGCGGGTGCGGCTTCACCAGCCGAGCGCACGCTCGTCGGCCTGCGCGTCCGGGGCCGGCGTGGCCGGGCGCGCGTCGTGGCAGGTGAAGCCGAGCCGGGTCAGGGCCCGCCGCATCTCGATCGTGGTGAAGTCGCGGCGGTCCAGCCGGGTGATCACCTGCCCGACCTGCATCACGGGGTAGACACGGCGGCCGATGGTCACGGACACGCCGGTGACGGGTTCCGGCGTGATGCCGCTCATGGACTGCTCGACCTCACTCTTGATCAGGTCGAACGGGAATCTGGCGATGACACAGCGCATGGATGCCTCCACAGGGGGGTGGGGAAAACACCGGGGGAGTCGACTCGACCGCGCCACGGCGGCTGGACGAAGGTCAGGGCGTGAGGGCGAGGACGCCCAGGGCGTATCCGTGCTCGTCGATGACGGGGGACACGTCCAGGTTCCGGCCGCGCATTGCGGCTTCCGCCTCGCCGAGCACGGCCATGGACGAGGTGAACGGTCCGCGGTCGAGCGGGATGTCCCGCAGCCGCGTCCCGTCGCGGTACCACGTGCCGCCGCGGTGCGCGGCGAGTTGGGACCGCGTGACCAGACCCGCGCACCGCCCGTCCTCGTCGCGGAGGAGCAGGTGCGGGACGCGGGCGCCGATGAGCACGGACAGCGCCACGTCCACGGCCATGTGGTCGTCCACCTGGGGCCCGGGACCATGCATGGCGTCACGTGCGGTCAGACCGGTGCCTTCGGCGCCGTCGGCCTGTCGTGTTCGGGGCGGAATCGGCATCAGGCGCTTCTCCTCTTCGTCGGGCCGGACGGGCCGGGCGGGCCGGACGACGGCTCCCGGCGATGACCGGGAGCGCATCGGCGTGCTCGGGCTATGCGTTCTTCCTCGTGGCGAAGCGACGGGCTCGGGCGGCGGTCCGGCCGTTCCCGCCCCGGCCCCTGCGGCTGCGGGCGGCGGATCCCTCGCCCTGGCGTCCCGCGTCGACCGGAGCGGTGAGGGTGACGGGCACGCCGGAGGGGGTCCGGGCGCCGGTGATGCGCTGCAGCTCGGACTCGCCCGGGCGGATCCGGACGGTGTGCGGGGTGATGCCGGCGTCGGTCATCAGACGGTCCACCGCGCGCCGCTGGTGCGGCAGCACGAGGGTGACGACGGTGCCGGACTCGCCGGCGCGTGCGGTACGGCCGCCGCGGTGCAGATAGTCCTTGTGGTCGTTCGGAGGGTCGACGTTCACGACGAGGTCGAGGCCCTCGACATGGATGCCGCGGGCGGCGACGTTGGTGGCCACCAGGACCGTGACGTGGCCTTCCTTGAACTGGGCGAGCGTCCGGTTGCGCTGCTGCTGGGACTTGCCGCCGTGCAGGGCCGAGGCACGCACCCCGACGGACAGCAGGTCCTTGGCGAGCCGGTCCACCGCGTGCTTGGTGTCCAGGAACATCAGCACGCGTCCGTCGCGGGCGGCGATCTCCGTCGCGGCGGAGTGCTTGTCGGCGTCGTGCACCTGCAGCAGATGGTGCTCCATCGTGGTGACGGCGCCCGCGGACGGGTCGACCGAGTGCACGACGGGGTCGTGGAGATAGCGGCGCACCAGGAGGTCGATGTTGCGGTCCAGGGTGGCCGAGAACAGCAACCGCTGGCCACGGGCGGGGACTTGGTCGAGCAGCGCGGTCACCTGCGGCATGAAGCCCATGTCCGCCATCTGGTCGGCCTCGTCCAGGACGGTGACGGCGACCTGGTCCAGTCGGCAGGCTCCCCGCTCGATGAGGTCCTTGAGCCGGCCGGGCGTGGCGACGACGACCTCGGCGCCGTCGCGCAGGGCACTCGCCTGCCGGCCGATCGACATGCCGCCCACCACGGTGGCGAGCCGCAGCCGCAGGGCGCGGGCGTAGGGGGTGAGCGCGTCGGTGACCTGCTGGGCCAGTTCCCGGGTGGGGACGAGGACGAGGGCGAGCGGCCGCCGGGGCTGGGCGCGCTGCCCGTCGAGGCGGGCCAGCACAGGCAGACCGAAGGCGAGCGTCTTGCCCGAGCCGGTACGGCCCCGGCCCAGGACGTCCCGGCCGGCCAGCGCGTTGGGCAGGGTGGCCGCCTGGATCGGGAAGGGCACGGCCACGCCCTCGGTGCCGAGCGCGGCCAGCAGCCGTGCGGGCATGTCCAGTTCGCCGAACGTCTCGACGGCCGGCAGCGGTTCGGTGAGGGTGACCGGCAGGGCGAACTCCTGTCGGCGCGCGGTGGAGCGTGCGCCCTGGCCGCTCTTTCGTCCGGCGCCCGGGCGGGGAGCCTGGCGGCCCGCGCCCTGCGTACGGAAGCGGCCGCCGGAAGCGGTGCCGGTCGAGCGGGTGGCGCCTGCCGAACGCGTGGACCTTCGGTCCGCGCGGAAGCCACCGGAAGTGCCCCCGGTGCGACGGGTGCGGTTCATGGAGGAACCTTCCTCGATGCGGCGTATCGAGGAATTCCGTCCGGCGGCGATGGCCGCACCGGGATTCACAAGAATGAGCCGAAGAAAAAAGAAGAGCCGGGCCTCGTGGCGCTGCGGCCGGGGCAGCCGGCGGTCCGGGAAACCCGGGAACCCGGAAACCGGGAAAACCAATGGGCTGGGGCCCGCACCCCAAGAGCGCGGGCCCCAGCCACATGATGCGCGAACCAGTGGCTCGCGACGGTTCGCGTCAGCGTCAGGCGGGAACGATGTTCTCGGCCTGCGGGCCCTTCTGGCCCTGCGTGACGTCGAAGGTCACCTTCTGGCCTTCCTGAAGCTCGCGGAAGCCGGAGGTGGCGATGTTCGAGTAGTGGGCGAACACGTCAGCGCCGCCGCCGTCCTGCTCGATGAAGCCGAAGCCCTTTTCCGCGTTGAACCACTTCACGGTGCCAGATGCCATATTGAATCTCCCTTGGGGGGCAGTGCCGGACTCCGCACTCTGCGGAGCCGAGTCGCCGCGATGATCACCCCTCCGGAAAGATCCGGAAAGCTCTGCAAAGAAAAAATCTCTGGCAACCAAAACTGCAACTGCTATCACGCTAACACAGTCGGGTGGCAGCGTGAATGCGTTTTCTGGTGTGTCCGCTGATTCTCGATCCGCCGCACTGCGTAATTCTGTAGTGGCGGGACTAGGTATCCGCGTCGCGCTCGGCCAGCTTCCGGCGCATGTCCCGGTTCAGCCGAAGGGCGTCGTCGAGCTGGTCCTCCAGGGAGATGATGCGGCACGCGGCCTCGATGGGGGTGCCCTGGTCGACCAGTTCACGGGCGCGCGCGGCGACGCGCAACTGGCGGCGGGAGTAACGGCGGTGGCCGCCTTCGGAACGCAGGGGGGTGATCAGTCCGGCTTCGCCGACGGCCCGGAGGAAGGCGGGGGTGGTGCCCAGAACGTCCGCGGCCCGCCCCATCGTGTAGGCCGGGTAGTCATCGTCGTCGAGGTTGCCGGCGACAGGGGCGTTCTCGGCGGGCATGGCACCTTCGTTTCGGGGGACGCGGCGTGGCACCCGCGCTCCGAAGACCCAGCGCCATCTGCCTCGTCCGACAACCCTAACTCCGCCGCGCGCGCAGATGTGGCCTCGCCGTGACAGATTTCCGCACGCGCCCGGACCAGCCATCGTCGCCGGCCGCGGTCGCTTCCTTCAGCAGGACGCCTGCAGGTGAGCTGTGTGGCGGGCAACGAGCAAGGGGGTTCGGCCACGTGCCCGTCGCCGCCGGTGTCTTGATCAACAGGCGACACTCGTGCAGCGCAGAGGCCCGGCCGGACGTCACACACCCGACGCGCCGCCCACGGCTGCCACCTGCACCGGGTGGCCTGGCCAACGGCCTGTTGGCGCTAAGTCGGGAAGCGGCCCTTTCACAGCCCGAACAGGCTCGCCGCGTTGTCGTGGCACACCGCCCGGAGCCACTCCCGGCCGAGGCCCAGGCGTTCCAGGGCGTGGAGTTGGTGCACGTAGGGATAGGGGATGTTGGGGAAGTCGGAGCCGAGCAGGATGCGGTCGCCGAGCGCGGCGAGCCGGGGCAGGGCGCGGCGGGGGAACGGTATGAATCCCTCGGTGAAGTCGGTGAACGCCATCGTCGTGTCCAGCCGCACCTCGTCGTACCGCTCGGCGAGGCCGAGGAACTCCTCGTACTCGGGCATCCCCAGATGGGCGACGACCAGCCGCAGCCTCGGGTGCCGGGCCAGCACCCGCGCGATCGGCTCGGGACCGGTGTGTTTGCCCGGCGCGGGTCCGGAGCCACAGTGGATCACCACGGGGATCCGCGCCTCGGCCAGCAGCCCCCAGGCCGGCTGGAGCAGTTCGTCGGCCGGGTCGTAGGCCCCTACCTGCACATGTGCCTTGAACACGCGCGCGCCCGCCTCGACGGCCTCGCGGACGTACGTCTCGGCATCCGGCTCGGGATGGAGGGTCGCGGTGTGCAGACAGTCGGGGGTGCGGCGGGCGAAGTCGGCCGCCCATCCGTTCAGCCACCGGGCCATGCCGGGCTTGTGCGGGTAGAGCATCGCGGTGAAGGCGCGGACCCCGAACTCCCGGAGCAGGGACGTGCGTTCCGCCTCCTCCCGCCGGTAGGTGATCGGCCATTGGAGGCCGCCGATCAGGGGTCCGTTCGTGTCGAAGTAGTCCCACACCTTGTGCAGGACACGCTCGGGCATGAAGTGCGTGTGCACGTCGACCAGCCCGGGAAGACCCAGCCCGCCCCAGAAACGGCGAACCTCATCGGCCTCGGCGGGGTCGGCGGGCGCGCTGCGGTGATCGTCCATGCCGCTCACCATCGGCCTTGGCGGCATGCCGGGTCCACCCCTTTCGGGCTCTGGGCCGGGATCCCGTTCGCCGTAGTACCCGGGTACCACCGGCCCGGCGGTGTTCAGTCCCCGGTACCACCGGATCCGGGAGATGGCGGACTTAGCGTGGCGGAGGAGGCGTCGGGCGTGCCGGGCGCCCGAGTCCGAAAGAGAGAGCGCGAATGATCGAGGCCCAGCAGCTCACCAAGAGGTACGGGGAGAAGACAGCCGTAGACGGACTGGACTTCACCGTGAAGCCGGGTACGGTGACCGGCTTCCTCGGCCCCAACGGTGCCGGCAAGTCCACGACGATGCGCATGATCGTCGGACTCGACGCGCCGACGAGCGGTTCCGTCACGGTGAACGGTCACCGCTACGCCCGTCACCAGGCGCCGCTGCAGGAGGTCGGGGCGCTCCTGGAGGCGAAGTCGATCCACCCGGGCCGCTCGGCCTACAACCACCTCCGTGCGCTCGCGCTGACCCACGGCATTCCGCGCCGCCGGGTCGACGAGGTCGTCGAGCTCGCCGGTCTCGGCAGCGTCGCCAAGAAGCGGGCCGGCGCCTTCTCCCTCGGCATGGGCCAGCGGCTCGGCATCGCGGCCGCGCTGCTGGGCGATCCGCAGACGGTGATGCTGGACGAGCCCGTCAACGGACTGGACCCCGAGGGCGTGCTGTGGATCCGCAATCTGCTGACGTCGCTCGCCGCCGAGGGACGGACGGTGTTCGTCTCCTCGCACCTGATGAGCGAGGTCGCGCTGGTGGCGGACCACCTGATCGTCGTCGGCCGGGGCCGGCTGCTGGCCGACACGACCGTACGGGACCTGGTGCGCGAGGCGGGCGGCGACACCGTGAAGGTCGCCACGGAGGATCCCGCACGGCTTCGGGACGTGCTGGCCGGGCCGGGCGTGGAGATCACCGGCCGCGTCGGCACCGAGGAGCTGCAGGTCACCGGGATGAGCGCCCGTGAGATCGGGCTGAAGGCGGCCGAGCACGGGATCCCGCTGTTCGAGCTGACCACGAAGGCGGTGTCGCTGGAGGAGGCATTCATGGAACTGACCAGGGACGCCGTGGAGTACCACGGCTCCACGACGGGCACCGAGACCTCCGGGAGCGCGGCATGAGCACCCTCACGGCGACACCCGAGACCCCCGAGGCCGCCCCCAAGGCTCCGGCCCGCCCCGCCTACCGGGTGACCGGACGGCGCGTGCTGGCCTCGGAGTGGGCCAAGCTCTGGTCCCTGCGGTCCACCTGGATCACCCTCGGCCTGGGCCTGCTGTTCCTCGTGGCCTTCGGCGTCATCGCGGCGAGCCACTACAAGTCCAATCTGGACTCCGGCCGCCACATGGACCGCGACTTCGCCACCGCGACGGCGGTCAGCCTGTCCCTGTTCGGCACGAACTTCGCCCAGCTCGCCCTCGGCGTGCTCGGCGTGCTGGTCACGGCGGGCGAGTACTCCACCGGCATGATCCGCTCGACCCTCGCGGCCGTACCGCGCCGACTGCCCGTGCTGTGGTCCAAGGCGGCGGTGTACGGACTGGTCGCCCTGGTGGTCGCGACGGCCGGCGCGTTCGTCGCCTTCCTCGTCGGCAGTCGGATCGTGTCCGGTACGCCCGCTGCGATGGGCCTCGGTCACGCCGGCGTCGTACGCAGCCTGCTGGGCGCAGGGCTCTACCTCGGTCTGGTCGGTGTGATCGGCGCCGCCCTCGGGGCGCTGCTGCGGTCCGTCGCCGGCGGCATCTCGGTCCTGGTCGCGGCCCTCATGCTGGTGCCCGGACTGGTCTCCCTGCTGCCCACCTCGTGGCAGGGCGACATCGACCCCTACCTGCCGAGCCACGCAGGCGAGTCGATCTTCGCGCTGACCCACGACTCCACCACCCTGTCGCCCTCCGCCGGGCTCCTGGTCTTCCTCGGCTGGACGGCGCTGGCGCTGGTGGGGGCGGCGTACCGGCTGCTGCGCAGCGACGCCTGAGCGCCGTGTGCGTGACGGCACCCGCATCATGGACGGGTGGATGTCGTGACCACCGATGAGCTCAGCGGGATGGGGCCGCTGGTCGCCCGGCTCGGCGGGGTGGGCCAGCGGCTCCGGCACGCCGACCGGGCCCGTCCGTGGGTGCTGGATACCGCGGTGGTGGTGCTGGCCTTCCTGATGCTCTGCCTGCCGGACCTGCTGCACGAAGCCCATGGGGACGGCGACGGCCCGCGCCGCTTCCGCCTCGTGTTCACCCAGCTGCCCACGCTCGGCATGCTGGCCCTGCAGGCCGGGCTGGTGCTGCCGCTGCTGTGGCGGCGGCGCGCGCCCGCGGCGGCCTTCGGTGCCGTCGCGGCCGTGTTCGTCGTCCAGTGGTCCCTCGGCGCCGCGCTCCGGGCGGACGTCGCGCTCTTCGTCGCCCTGTACAGCCTCGCCCTGCACGGGCGGCTGCGGCAGCTGCCGTGGGCCTGTGCGGTCATGGCGGGTGCGCTGGGCCTGGTGGCGGCGCGGGTCTCGGCGGCGGTGTCGGTCTGGGACGCGCTCTTCTTCCTGCTCAGCACGGCGACCGCGGCCCTCGCGCTCGGCCTGATGATCCGCATCCGGCGGGCTCAGCTCGCGGGGCTGCGGGATCGCGCGGCCCGGCTGGAGACAGAACGCGACCAGCGGGGCAGGCTCGCCGTCGCGGCCGAGCGGACGCGGGTGGCCCGGGAGATGCACGACATCGTCGGCCACAACCTGTCCGTGATCATCACCCTCGCCGACGCGGGTGCCTACGCCACCGCCGCCGCCCCGGAGCGCGGCAAGGAGGCCCTGCACCTCATCGGCGACACCGGCCGCCAGGCCCTGAGCGAACTGCGGCGGGTGCTCGGCGTACTCCGTGAGGCGGACGGCCCGCGGGGCGAGCCCGAACTGAGCCCGCAGCCCGGTCTCACGGACATCGACGCGCTGTGCGAGGGCGTCCGCGCCGCCGGCCTGGACGTCGTCTACCGTACGGCCGGTGACGTCGACGCCCTGGACAGCGGGGTGCAGCTCACGGTCTACCGGATCGTGCAGGAGGCCCTGACCAACACCCTCAAACACGCCGGCGCGGGGGCGCGTGCGAACCTGGCGATCGTCGTGGCGGACGCGCGGCTGACCATCACCGTCCGGGACTCCGGGCCGGCCACACCGGCCGGCCGGCCCGGCACGGCGAACGAGGAAGGGCACGGCCTGGTGGGCATGCGAGAACGAGCGGCTCTCTACGGCGGACACGTCAGCGCGGGTCCGGCGGGCCCGGGATGGACGGTGCGCGCCGCCCTCGACCTCGCTCCCCAGGGCGGTGCCCGGTGACGACCGTGCTCGTCGTGGACGACCAGCCGCTGCAGCGCTACGGCTTTCGCATGCTGCTGGACTCCGTGCCCGAGACGGAGGTGGTCGGGGAGGCGGCACACGGCGCCGAGGCCGTGCGCAAGGCCGCCGAACTCCGTCCGGACGTCGTCCTGATGGACGTCCGCATGCCCGGCATGGACGGCATCGAGGCCACGCGCCGTATCGTCGCCGCCGGCGACCGCTCCCGCGTCCTCGTCCTGACCACCTTCGACCTCGACGAGTACGTCTACGCGGCACTGCGCGCCGGAGCCAGCGGCTTCCTCCTCAAGGACGCCCGGCCCGAGGAACTCCTCGCCGGCATCCGTGCCGTAGCCGTGGGGGACGCGGTGATCGCCCCCGCGCTCACCCGCCGCCTCCTGCACGAGTTCGCCCGGCTCGTGCCGTCCGGCGGCGACGGCTCCGCCGAGGATCCGCGCCTGAGCGCCCTCACCGACCGCGAACGCGAGATCCTCGTCGCCATCGGCAAGGGCTGGACCAACGGCGAGATCGCCACGCGTTTCGTCCTGTCGGAGTCCACGGTGAAGACGCATGTCGGCCGTGTCCTGTCCAAGATCGGCGCCCGAGACCGGATCCAGGCGGTGATCTTCGCCTACGACCATGGCCTGGCCCGACCGCACGCGGACTGAGGGCGGGTCACGTCCCGGACGCTCTGGGCTTGGTCAGGGGCTCCGCGAGTAAGCCCGGCGCGTCACCGGTGAACTCCTCCTCGTTGACCCAGACGATGCCGACCTCGCCCTCCGGGGCGTCGATGACCACCTTCGCACCGTGCGGGATGCCCCGGACTCGCTCCACACGCCATTGCCTGGTCTCCATGCGGACACCCCATCCCAGATACCCGTTGCGGTCATACCCCGCCAGAGGTAGACGGAATGGAACCACGCAGATACGGCGCGTGTGTGGCGATTGAGGGAAAATCCTCAGATGTCTATTTATCGAGAGAGTCACCGTCGCCCGCGAGTCCGCGCAGCCGGCGTTGCACACGCGTCCATTCCCGGATGTCCTCGGCCTTCTCGGCCCTGTCCTCCGGGGCCTGCTCGGGGTCGCGCGTCGCGAAGACGATCAGACGCATCCCCTTGCGCTTCAACTCGATGACGTCGGTGTCCACGAGCTCCCCGTCGGCGAGTTCGTGCTGGATGCGGGCCGGGAGCCGCGAGACGAACCCGGCGGCGTCCCCGGAGGCGGATGCCGGAGCCTCGGCGACCGGGCCGGATATGGCCGAATCCGTCGCCAGGGTCGGAGTACCGCCCTCCAGGACGGTCCTGGCGCTTCCGGGTGCCCAGCCGAGAGCCCGTTCGAGCTTGTCGATGGTGAGCGGCATGGTCTTGTAGCCGTCGCTGGACTCGGCGCGCTGCACCGTGGAGTAGCCGATGCCCGCCGCTTCCGCGAGGTCTTCCTGTCTCCAGCCGCGCGCCTTGCGTGCATCACGGATGGCCGCTGCGAGGCGCTTCCAGTCTCGGGGAGTGGTGGTCACAGTCGTCATGATGCCTCACCGTATGGCAACACCTACAGATACTTTCAAGCTGTTGACCAGTAACGAGTCTGCTTGTGAGCCGGTAAGGCGTTGCCTGGCGGATTCAGCCTCACCAGTGACACGTTCATCTCATCGATGACACGTTATGTGACACCTCCGTGCGGTCGACGAGCCTGCTCAACGCATCACGGTGATGTATTCCTGCCCCTTTCGGTTGCATTCACTCCTTGCGGTGAGGTTTCTTCCTCGCTAGTGTCCTCCCCGTGACACCTAACGGAGCCACGATTCGCGCCTTCCGTGAGGCGCGTGGCCACTCGTTGAGGAGCCTTGCAAGCCTCACGGATAGGCATCCCAGCACCATTATGCGCATCGAAGAAGGTTGCCGGGGTACGACCCCCGAGACCCTGAGGCGGATCGCCGCAGCGCTGCAGATCCCCGTCGAGGCCATCACCAAGGAGGGGCCGTGAGCGAGGAATCGTTCCTGTCCCGTCGGGTGGGCGGTGACGGGCAGCCCAGGGGAGGGGACCGGGAATGGTGGTCTCCCGGGTGTCGGCAGGGCCGGTCGTACCCCGTTCCTCGCCGATGCCCAAGCCGAAACGGAGACAGTCAAGTGACTCATCCCTGGGCCGAGACCGGTCCGCTGAGAGGGCTGGAGCCCGAGCTCATCAGCCGAGCGCGAAGCGGCGACCGGAAGGCGTTCGCGGCCTTGTACCGCCAGCACCGTGACACGGTCTACGCCGGCATCGTCCGCCGGGTGAACAACCGGGACCTCGCGGAAGACCTCACCCAGGAGGTGTTCGTGCGGGCGCTGCGCCGTATCGAGACCTTCACCTGGCAGGGAAAGAACATCGATGCCTGGCTGCTGACGATCGCCCGGAACCTGATCGCCGACCACTACACCTCCAGCCGGGCGCGGCGCGAGGTGCCCACCGGCGAGTTCGGGGAGTGGGGCGAGTGGGACGGCAACACCGAGGACACCGTGCTCCACAGCGTCCTGGCGGCGGAGGCGCGCAAGGTGGTCGGCGACGCGCTGCCCCTGCTCAACCCGCACCAGCGCACCTGCCTCCGGCTCAGGTTCCTGGAGGAGCTGTCCGTCGCCGAGGCGGCCCGGGTGATGGGCCGGCAGCCCAACGCGGTCAGGTCGCTCCAGCACCGGGCCATGCGCAACCTGACCGAGCTCGTCCGGGAGACCTGGGCGGTGGGAGCGTGACGCAGGAGGGGAGCATCCGAGCGGCCGCCACGGTCATCCGCGAGTGCTTCGCGAACTTCGAGGCGGAGGTGGCGGTCAGGCTCGCACTGGCGCTGGACACCGACACCTTGTCGCGGCTGTGTTCCGGGGTGTCCGAGGGGGAGCGGGAGCCGCAGTCGGCGCGGGCGTGCGACACGGTGATCCTGCGGCAGGCCCCGGCCCTCGCCGGGCAACCGGACGCCGAGCCGGTGAACTCGCTGGAGGCCGAAGCCATCGCGTGGCAGGCGAAGTGCGCCCAGGCCAAGGACGTCTGGGCCGCGCTGGGGATGCGGTTCCACGGCCACAGGCCGGAGGTCATGGCCATCGAGTGGGACCGCGACCGCGTGGTGGTCTGCGTCAAGGCGGTGTCCCTGGCCGACTGGTACTTCTGGCTCTCCGTCATCGGGGCACCGGTGGACGCCGACACCCGGCAGGCCGGCTATGCGCAACTGGCCTTCGGCCAGCTGGACGGGGTGCCGGTGCATCTGGTCGCGCACGACGTACCGCGCCTGCTCAGCGAGGCATGGGACGCGGCCCGTGAACCGTACTTCCTGTGGGGCCGCGTCTACGACCTGGCGCGGCCGCTGACCGACCGCAACGGCGTCACCTGGCACCACCACCGCTTCCGGCCCAAGGACCACGTCCCTCTCCTGCGGAGGGACGGCGACGACGAGCCCTCGGCCCTGACATACCTGATCCGCGAGACGGGTCCACTGACCGCCGCGACCGATCACCGCGGGCCGGTTGTGACGGCGGGGGCTGTTGGCTGCGGGCCGGATGTGGCGTCCGGGATTGCCGGCTGCGGACCCGACCCGGCGGCCGGGATCGCTGGTTTTGCTCCCGACTTGGCGGCGAGGATCGCTGGATTCTCTCCCGATTCGGCGACCAGGGTCACGTTCGCTCCCGATTCGGTGACGATGACCGCTGGTTGTGCCCTCGACCCGGCGACGGGTATTGCTGGCTCTGCCCCCGATCTGCTGGGCGGCATTGCCGGCTCCGCTGCCGATCCGGCGTCCGGGACAGCTGGTTGCGTCCTCGATCCGGCGGCGGGTATTGCCGGCTCCGTCCCCGATCTGCTGGGCGGTTTTGCCGGCTCCGCTCCTGATCCGGCGTCGGGGATCGCCGGCTGCGCCCTCGACTCGGCGGCGGGTATTCCCGGCTCCGTCCCCGATCCGCTGGGCGGGATCGCTGGCTCCGTCCCTGACTCGGTGGGCGGGGTCGCAGGCTGCGCCCTCGACCCGGCGTCCGGGAACGCCGGCTACGCCCCCGGGCCGGCGTCCGGGAACGCCGGCTACGCCCCCGGGCCGCTGGGCGGGATCGCCGGATGCGCTCCCGATGCGGCGGGTGGGATCGCCAGTTGCGCACCCGACTCGGTGGGTGTCGAGGATGGCGGCGACGCGTGAGGCCGGCATCCCCGTTCGACTCCGGAGAGCACCTGGTGCCTCTTGCCCGGTTGCGCCGGGTGTTCTCCGGTACTGTGCCCGCCTCGGGCACAGGGGCCGCACCGTACCGCCCCCGAAGCGGTGCGGCCCGCCCGCCCGCCTCACCACGACCGGTGGCGTGGTGAGGCGGGTGTGGGCGGCCGGCGCGGACGACCGGCTGCTCCAGCCCGCCGAGGGAACCTCCGGCGCCGCGCACGACTGCGACGGACCCGTCTTCGTCGACGCGTCCGGGCGTCGCAGCCGCCGCTTCCGCCGCCTCGGCATCGCCGTCGGTCTCGCCTGCGCGGCCTATCCCGTCGTCACCCTCGCCACCCTCCTGTCGGGCAACTCCGGTGCGCCCTGGCTGTCGGTGCCCGACCGGGGGGCCGGCACGTCGGCCGTCCGGGTCGACACCTCGCCGCGGCCTTCGGGCTCGACCGAGCCGACCCGTTCGCGGAGCGACTCGGCCGAGCGGGTCCGCTCCGCGAGCGGTGCCTTCGTACCCCGCGCCCAGGCCCGTCGCCGTACGACCCCGGCGGCGGGCGCGACCGCTCTGCCCGGGCCGTCGGGCAGCCCGGTCACGCCGGGGGCGTCCATCGCCCCGAAACCGTCGGCGAGTTCCGTCGAGCCCACCTCCGGCCGCACCACCGATGCCCCGGACCCCGGCCCGTCCACCCCGGCCGGCTCCTCGCCGGACCCCACCACGTCCGGCGGCGATGTCACACCCGGCCCCAGCCCGTCCACGGTGTACGACGGCTCCGTGGCCGACGGTCCCGTCCGTCCCGTACACGTCGGCGCCGGCCCCACCCGCCTTTCGTCTCCGGAGAACGTCCGCTGATGGCACCCAGCCCCGTCCTCCACGCCTCGGCGACGAAGAACACGCGGAAGAACACCGCGAGCGTCCGGCGCGCCCGGCTGCGCCTGCGCCTCCTACTGCCCCCGCTGGTCCTCCTCGCCATGATGGCGATGCTGATGCTGCGCGGGTACGTGCACAGCGAGATCCTCGCCGACTACCGCGTCCGTTCCGAGGCAGCCAACGACAAGGTTCCGGAGAGTGTTCTCGAGGGCGGCCCGGTCATCGACACCCGCGACGGGCGAACGACCAGCCTGCGCGTGCCCGACCACCGTCTCGTCCTCACCTTCGACGACGGCCCGGACCCCACCTGGACCCCCAAGATGCTGGACGTGCTGAAGAAGTACCACGCGCACGCGGTCTTCTTCGTCACCGGCACCATGACCTCGCAGCACCCGGGCCTCGTCCGCCGCATGGTGGCCGAGGGCCACGAGGTAGGCCTGCACACCTTCGACCACCCCGACCTCTCCTACCAGTCCAGACGGCGCATCGACTGGGAGCTGTCCCAGAGCCAGCTCGCGCTCACCGGGGCGGCCGGCATCCGCTCGTCCCTGTTCCGGCCGCCGTACTGCTCCTTCGCCGATGCCATGGACAACGCGTCCTGGCCGGTGACGAAGTACATCGGTACCCGCGGCTACATCACCGTCGTCAACGACACCGACAGCGAGGACTGGCGGAAGCCGGGCGTCGGCGAGATCGTCCGCCGGGCCACCCCCGAGGGCGGCAGGGGCGCGATCGTCCTCATGCACGACGCCGGTGGCGACCGCCGCCAGACCGTCGAGGCGCTGGACGAGTTCCTGCCCCGGCTGCGGGCCGCGGGCTACCGGTTCCAGAACCTCAGCGAGGCGCTCCACGCGCCCAGCGCGAACACCCCGGTGACCGGCGTGAACCTGTGGCAGGGCAAGGCGTGGATCTTCCTGGTCCGGGTCTCGGACAGCATCACCGACGGCCTGGTGGTCGCACTGGCGGTCACCGGCGTGCTGGTCCTCGCCCGCATCGGTCTGCTGCTCCTGCTGTCGGGCGTGCATGCCCGCCGCGTACGCCGCAAGGGCTTTCGCTGGGGTCCGGTCCCCGTCACCGAACGGGTGTCGGTGCTGGTGCCCGCGTACAACGAGGCCGCATGCATCGAGAAGACGGTCCGTTCCCTGATGGCGAGCGAGTACCCGATCGAGGTGGTCGTCGTCGACGACGGGTCCAGCGACGGCACGGCCCGCATCGTGGAGGACCTGCGCCTGCCGGACGTGCGCGTCGTGCGCCAGCCCAACGCGGGCAAGTCCGCCGCGCTGAACAGGGGCCTCGCACTCGCCCGGCACGACCTGGTGGTGATGATGGACGGCGACACGGTGTTCGAACCGTCCACCGTGCGCGAGCTGGTGCAGCCCTTCGCGAACCCCCAGGTCGGCGCGGTCGCCGGCAACGTCAAGGTCGGCAACAAGGACTCCCTGATCGGCGCCTGGCAGCACATCGAGTACGTGGTGGGCTTCAATCTGGACCGCAGGATGTACGACGTCCTGGGCTGCATGCCCACGATCCCGGGCGCGGTCGGGGCCTTCCGCCGCTCCGCACTGGAAGGCGTCGGCGGCATGAGCGACGACACGCTCGCCGAGGACACCGACATCACGATGGCCCTGAACCGCCACGGCTGGCGGGTGGTGTACGCGGAGAAGGCTCGCGCCTGGACCGAGGCCCCCCAGTCCGTGCGGCAGTTGTGGTCGCAGCGCTACCGCTGGTCCTACGGCACGATGCAGGCGATCTGGAAGCACCGTCGTGCCGTCGTCGACAAGGGCCCGTCGGGCCGGTTCGGGCGCGTCGGTCTGCCGCTCGTCTCCCTGTTCATGGTCGTGGCCCCGCTGCTGGGACCGCTGATCGACGTGTTCCTGCTGTACGGCGTCGTCTTCGGGCCCACGCGGAAGACGCTGGTTGCCTGGCTGGGCGTCCTGGCGCTCCAGGGGGCCTGTGCGGCGTACGCGTTCCGGCTCGACCGGGAGAGGACGACGCACCTCGTCTCCTTCCCGCTCCAGCAGATCCTCTATCGGCAACTGATGTATGTGGTCCTGCTTCAGTCCTGGATCACCGCACTCACCGGAGGCCGCCTGCGCTGGCAGAAGCTGCGGCGCACGGGCGTGGTGCAGGTCCCGGGCACGGTCCCGCGGCAGCAGGCGCGCGGGGCAGGAGTGATCGGAGGCCCGTCGGATGACGACACACGAGTACGCGGCGGAGACGACCTTGTCCCTGAGCCCACCCCGGCCCGCCCCGCAAGCGATCCCGGCACCCACGCCGGCCCCCGCTCCGGCCGCGTCGAAGCCGGCCCGTGACCGCTACCTGGACCTGCTCCGCTCGATCGCCCTGGTCCGGGTGGTGGTCTACCACGTCTTCGGCTGGGCCTGGCTGTCGATCCTGTTCCCGTCCATGGGTGTGATGTTCGCGCTGGCGGGCTCGCTGACGGCGCGCTCGCTGAACCGTCCGGCACGGGACGTGGTCAGGAGCCGGTTGCGCCGCCTGCTGCCTCCGCTGTGGGTGTTCGGCGCGGTGGCGCTGGCACTGATGTGCGCGGACGGCTGGAACCCGGTGAAGGACCCGGACCACGGCGGCACCTGGGGCCTGCTCGAACTCATCGATTACGTCGTTCCGATCGGCACCCCGCCGTACCCCGAGCACCTCGGCTCCAACTCCGGTCTGCTGGAGGACACCTGGGCGGCGCAGGCGGTGGGCCCCCTGTGGTACCTGCGCGCGTATCTGTGGTTCGTCGTCGCGTCCCCGCTGCTGCTGTGGGCGTTCCGCCGCGTCCCATGGGTGACGCTGCTGGCACTGCCGGCACTGACGGCCGTCGTCGGCACGGGCCTGGTCACCATCCCCGGTGCGACGGGTGACGTGGTGACCGACTTCGTGGCGTACGGCGGCTGTTGGGTGCTGGGCTTCGCCCACCACGAGGGAATGCTCAAGCGGATCCCGCGGTATGCGCTGGTGTCCTGCGCGGTCCCGGTGATGGCGTTCGGTCTGTGGTGGGCGTCGGGTCATCCGGGCCCCGACGGATGGGATCTGAACGACATCCCCCTGGCCCAGGCGACGTGGTCGTTCGGGTTCGTGGCGATCCTGCTCCGGTACTCCCCGTCGTGGCAGGGGCTGCCGGGCCGGCTGGCGCGCTGGGACAAGCTGGTGACGCTGTCGAACAACCGCGCCGTCACGGTCTACCTGTGGCACAACCTGCTGATCGTGGCCACGGTGCCGATCATCGACCAGGCGTACCGCCTGCCGTTCCTGCAGAGCGACAGCGCGACGGCGGCGCTCGACAGGACGTACACGCTGTGGATGTTCGTCCTGGTCTGGCCCCTGATCGCCGTCACGACCCTCGTGTTCGGCGCGATCGAGGACGCCGCGGCGAACCGGACTCCTCGGCTGTGGCCGAACGGACCGGGAAAGCCGACCGGGCGACACGCCCGCCGAGCTTAGCCAGGGGCTGCGGCGTTCCTGTCTCTTCAGTTCTGCCGCAGCGCTCGTTCCGTGGTGAGCATGAGCTCCTCCGCCGGTGACCACCAACAGGAGTACGACCCTGTGCGAGCCGGTCACTGGGCGACGGCCGAGCAAGCGGGACCCCCGAAGCGCCGAAGGGCGGACCCGCGAACAGGACCCGCCCTTCGGACGCCCGGTCAGCCTCTGTTCAGCGGACGAAGGAGATCTCCGGGTAGCTCGTGTTGGGTCCGTCGAGCAGGGTGCTGTGCTGGTGGCGCAGCTCCTGGTCGAAGAAGGCCGCGAGGTAGGCCCGCTGGACCGCGACCGCGCGGTCCGGGTCGATCGTGCCGAACTGCTGCTGGAGCTGAGCCTGGGAGAGCCCGAGCAGGCCCGCCTCCTGCGGCACCATCCACTCGTTGTCGCTGAACGACAGGTGCGCCGCGCCATGGAGCTGGATGTCGACCCGGTATCCCTTGAGGTGCGACCACAGCGTGCGCCACGAGCCGTCGTTGTTGCGGTTGTGGGTTCCGGAGCTGAAGAGCATGAAGGGGCGGTCCAGGTCCTTGCTCGGCGCCGTACCGAAGAACTGGCCGTCCAGGTCGGCGCCGGCCTTGATACGAGAGTCGAGCTGCATGGAGGTGTCGACCGCGCCGCCGCCCAGCGACCAGCCGAACATGCCGATGCGGGACATGTCCACGGACTGCGCCAGCCCGGTGGGGAGCGTGGGGTGGCCGGGGTCCGGGTTGCCGCCCTTGCTGATCGTGTTGAGCTGGTTGATGACGAAGCGGATGTCGGCCGCGCGCACCTTGAGCGTGTCGGAGGAGTGGGCGCCCGCCGGCATCGTGTTGACCTCGAGCCGGTTGGCGGGGAACTGCACCTCGTTGGCGTCGTGGGTGTGGTCGACGGTGACGACGAGGTAGCCGCGGCTGGCGAGGTCCTGGGCGAGTGCGGTGCCCATCGCGCGGTCCGAGTGCAGCCCGGTCGAGTACAGCAGGACGGGCAGCTTGCCGAGCTTGGTGTTCACCGGGGCGAGGACATGGCCCGCGGTCCTCGGCAGGGTCACCTGCTGCGGCGACAGCCCGCGGGAGGCGAGGAAGTGGGCGCCGGAGATCGACGGCATCCACGGCGCCTGATAGTGCCCGGACGTGGCGGTGGCCGGATACCACAGCGACACCATCAACTCGCGAGGGGTGCTGCCGGGCACGTACGGATCCGTACGGGACTTGTCGACGAGGTGCAGGCCGACCATGCCCACGCTGTGGGGCCCGGTCGGCGCGGGCATGTTGAGCTGGAGACCCGACGTATCCGTGCGGCCGGACGTGAGGGCCTCAGGGTGTACGGGCTTGTGGTGCAGCGGCGCCTCGTCGTTCTCGGGCGCCCAGGGCGTGTGCCGGTCGGGCTGGTCGGGCGAGAACCCGGTGGCCGCAGGCTTGTTGGACGTCTTTCCGGCGGCCATCGCCGGCGTCATCCCCGCACCCAGGGCGACGGCCAGCGCGCCTGCCGTACCGACCGCTCTGGCGATCACTCTGCGACGGTGGCGCGGGCGGCGGTGTTTCATGGGACCCCCTTGTTGGTCAGCGATCGCAGAACGGGCGATCGAATGCCGCACACCGTACCGCTGGGGCGGCCGTCGGACTGCGCGGAGGCCCATGCCGCCGGCAGCGCCTCCCAGTCGTTTTGCGAACGCGACTTCACAAGCGCCCCGGCGAACAGTGGTGCACTGACACATACGCATCCCGCCGAGCCTCCGCTCAGCGAGGAGCGCTCCCGACCCCTTCGGGCGCCACACGAGGGCATAGGAGAGGTCCCACGAATGCCGGCGAGCCGGCCAAGTCCTGCGAACGGGCGTCGCTCCGATGGGCGCCGTTGCAGGAGCATACGGACCATTGGCTGCGCCGGATGTACGTCGGTCAACTCCATCTACGTCTGCACGGGGTTACGGCAGACTAGCGCCCCGCGGAGCGAGCAGGTCGGGTCGGGGTCGCCTCGTGCAGGACCAGCATGTCCGCCACGAAGCAGGCGACCTCGCCGTCCGCGTCCCGGCCGATCCACACGGGGTACGAGCCGTCTCCGCGGCCGCTGGGGTAGGCGATCAGGTTGGTGCCGGTGGCCGGGTCGTCGACGATCGAGATGCCGTGGTCGTTCTCCTTCCACGTGCCCGCGGCCTGACCGTCCCGGAACCGTTCGCCCAGTTCCCCGGCCATGGTCGCGTCGACGAAGCAGCCGGTGCCGGAGTCCACGCCGAAGCCATGGAACTCCCCGTCGCGCAGCAGGCGTTCGTGCTGCCCGTCGAGCAGCGCCGGTTCCCAGCTCACCGCGGGCCGCTCGGACACCAGCACACGGACCGCGGTGTACTCGTCGATGACGAGTGTCCTGCCCAGATGCTCGGCCGTGTAGCCGGCGGAGGCCAGCTGCACACGGTAACTCCCGGGCGCCACCGGCACGGTGAAGCCCGCGTCCTGTGCGCAGGCGCGGTATGTGGGGTCGCGGGCCGCCAAGCGCCCGCTGGGCAGGTGCAGTGTTCCGGCCTCGATCGGGTCCCAGACGGTGTACGCCTCGTCCGCCGTGAAGCGGGCGCCCGCGGTGAACAGTTCGTTCAGATGCCGGGGACGCATCCCTTGCGGCGCCCGCCAGTTGGGCCGGGCCGGCTCACGCTCGGGCACCACCGGGACTTCGCGCGGTTCACAGCGGTCGGCGCCCGGAAAGCCGAGCACGGCGAACAGCTCCTGCCACCGCCCGAAGGCAGGCACCGGCAACCATCGCCGCTCCTCGGGCACATCCGCGGTCGTCTGCAGCGCGCCCCCCTTGTCGCCCCGTGGTTCGACGATCCGGGTACCGCGTCCGTCCGGCAGCAGTTGGGTCGTCACCCGCCCGGCGTCCGCCGCGAACTCCGGCATGCCGTCGTCCGTGTACGCCCAGCCACGCTGGTGAATGAGGAAGAGCCGGTCCTCCGTCAGGCGTCGCAGGTCCATCTCAAGGAACCGCCGCCCCTGCGCGTCGTACACCCACAGCCCGAGGTAGTGACGCTCCCAGGCCACATGCGCGACGACCACCCCGGGGCTGCCCTGCTGCCGCAGCACCACCGCGTACGGCAGCCCTGCGGCGTCCCGTGCGGCCGCCACCGCGGCGTCGATCGGCCCGAGCACGGCTGCGCGCCCGGAGTCCCACCCTTCGCCGTAGGCGACGTCGACGATCTCCGGGCCGGCCATCAGGCGGCTTCGCCGAGGCTGTTCCGCACACGCCCGTCCGGCATACGTACGCCGATGGGCCGGCCGAAGTGGGCACGCTGGTCGGCGTCGAAGTCCAACCACGGCGCCCCCGCACGGCGCGCGAGCATCGGAACGCGTTCGCGCACTTCACCCATGGGCTGCTCCCCTCTCGGCTCGACACAGGGAGAACGCGTATCCGATTCCCCCCACTTGGCCCAGCGGAAGCAGCCCCGAGATCATCACGGATGGGCGGCGCGTCCTATGCCACACCCTGGGGCGTCGTGGCGACGGAGGCCGCGGTGGTTACAGGCCGCAGGAGCCGCGGTCTAGGTGGAAGTAGCGGGCGTTGGCCCAGCGGCACAGCCGGATACCGACGGTGACGCCGACGATGGTGACCAGGGCGGGCAGGTATCCGCCGGCGACCTGGACGATCGGGATGGCCGGGCATCCCCCGGAGATCGCCCAGCCCGTACCGAACAGCACTGCGCCGGGGATCACGCCGGCGTGGATGCGCCCCGGGGTGCGGCGGACCCGCAGCAGAGCGAATGCGCACACGATGATCACGACCGCACCGGCGAAGGAGAGGAGCATGCGCAGGTCCTGGAAGGTGAACATGCGGTTCAGCTCGGTGTAGTCGCCGAAGCCGATGTTGGAGACGGTATAGCCGAGAGTGAGGCCGGTGATGATGTTGGCCAGCAGAATCGCGCCCCGAGTACGCATCAGATCACCTTCCACAGCAGGAACGACACCGCGACGGCGGTGCCGAAGAACACGGCGGTCGCAACCAGGCTGACCGGGCGCAGACGGCCGCAGCCGTTGAGTCCGTGGCCGGAGCTGCACCCACCGGCCAGCCGAGTGCCGAAGCCGACCAACACGCCCCCGACGAACAGCAGGACGGTCATGGTGGTCGGATTTGCGGTGACCACGTTCCGGAATCCCGGTCCCATGTCGAAGCGGAGGTGGAACCGCCCGGAGGTGACCGCGGCGATCAGTCCGCCGAGGAAGATCGACACCAGCAGGGCAGCCTGGGTGACCAGCGGGGCGGGGCCCGGGCTCGTGACCGGGGTGTCCTCACTCACCGTCGGTTCGGCGTGCGTTTCGAGCAGCTGTGAAGTCCCGTGCGGAAGCGGCGGCACGGTGGGCGCGGCGGGGCTGGTGCCGAAGTGCTCCGCCGTAGCCGCGGCGAGAGCGTCAGCCAGAGCACGCTCGTCGGTGAACTCCTCGTCCATCCGCTCCAGGCGGCGCTCCCTGCGCCAGTGCAACACGCGATCCCACGCGGACGACACCCCGAAAGACCGGTCCGTGGTGAGGGCGTGGTTGATGGTGATCAGAGCGAGCCCGGCAGCGCCGGCCCACCAGGGCCAGTAGCCACTCATGCTGGGCCTCCCATCCATTCGGTGAATCGAGCCCACCAGCCGCGCTTCGAGCTGGGGCCTTGCCCCGCGTGTCGAGATGGGCGATCTGGAGGCTGGGGAAACGGTGCGGATGGTGACGGTCGGTAATGCGACACCGGTATCGTCGGAGATACCGCCCCGAACTGAGCCATGGTCTCCGGTACTCCGGTCACAGGTTCCGACGGCTCCGGTGGCCGAGCCGGTGCCGGCTGCGACCAGGACGCGTTCTCCGGCGGCCAGGGATTGTGTTGTGGTGGAGGGGCCTGCTGCGGTCCCTGCTCCGGGCCGGCGGCACCGGACCGGCCTTGGCCGGTGGCCGCGTCTTCAAGGTGTCGCGCGCGGGCACCGTTGGGCAGCAGGCTGATCGGCACACGCTCGCCGGTGAGTGACACCTGGTAGCGCGCACAGCCGAGCCACTGATCCTCGCTGTCGCAGTAGTAGTCGCGCCAACCTTGCAAGCTCGCCCTGAGCAAGGGGAAGAGGGGGCATCCTGCGGCGTGCGAGCAACTCACGTTGCTCCCTTCTGACCGGCGCACACCGCCCTGTTCCGTGAGGGCGGTTGCCGTTCTCGGTCTCTTGCCCTCGCCGCGCCCCGGGTCGACGATCTGAAAAGGCGCGGTGATGGCCTGTCACGATGCGGAGCAGTGTCTTCCTTTCTCGACCGGGCGAGATGGAACCATTGTTTTGGTGTCCCGAGCAACCTGAGGGGGATTCTCGCCGTGACCGCTTGACATTGCTGACTGAAACGTGCCACGCGATATCGAGTCAGTTGTTCGTGGAGATGGTGCATGTATGGGGGGTGTCTGTGGCGAAAATGTGAATTCGA
Organism: Streptomyces sp. NPDC031426; assembly: GCF_055581585.1. NCBI lineage: Bacteria > Bacillati > Actinomycetota > Actinomycetes > Kitasatosporales > Streptomycetaceae > Streptomyces > Streptomyces sp. NPDC031426. The sequence continues at coordinate 19,952 of NZ_JBVIJE010000007.1, read as the reverse complement.
CTGTGCCGAAACTGCTGATATTACTGGGTCGTCAATGAGGCGTGAATGAAGGGGAATCATGTGCCGACCCGCGGTCTGCCAGTCATGCCGGAAGGCGACCTACGAGGGCTGCGGGAGGCACGTGGAGCAAGTGCTCGCCGGCGTGCCAGCACCTCAGCGGTGCATGTGCGAGTCGGCGGAGCGCGTTCCGCGACGCATGGACCGTTCACCCGGCCGCTCGAAGGGTGGCTGGTGGACCAGGCTCATCGCGTGGATGAAAAGTCCGGCATGAAGTCTGTGCATTACCATCCCAGTGATCTACGTCACTGCGGCCTGCGTTTCCCGTGATGTTCGTCGGTAGGGCTGCGCTGTAGATGTGGGCCACTCCTGTGCTGGGTGTGCCTCACGTGACTTTTCTCTGCGGCCTTTCCCGGCCTTCTGATGGGGTGGATACGTCGTGAGTCGTCGTACGTCGCATGCGTACAGACCGCTGAGCCTGAAACGACGGGCGTGGCTGACGCTCGGTGCCGTGCTCCTGGGAGGTGGCGGCGTGGTGACGTACGCGGTCGCCAGTCCCTCCGGCGGACCTGCGGCGGTCCGGGCCAAGCGGCCCGTGAAGGTCTACGACCTCGCGCTCAAGGGGACCACGGGCGGCAAGCTGGAGCTGCCGCGCACGCAGACGCGGCAGTTCTCCCTGGTGGGCGTCTCCTGGACGGGGGCCGTCAAGCGGCTCGACGGCACGGCGCAGGTGCGCACCCGCAGCCTGGACAGCGGTGCGTGGAGCGCCTGGCACGACCTTGAAGTGAACATCGACCCGCCGGAGCACCCCAAGACCGGGATGCGCGGCGCGTCCGAACCTCTGTGGGTCGGTCCCTCCGACGGCGTCCAGGCCCAGGTGGTCCACAAGGACGGCACCACGGGTGCGCTGCCCAAGGGACTCCAGGTCAACCTGGTCGACCCGGGCGTGGTGACCGACGCCGAGACCAAGGCGACCGAGCCGGCGGCGTTCGTCGCCGAGGCGAGCAGCCCAGCGGCCACGCCCACCGATTCCACGGCACCCACCGACGGTACGACCGTGACGCCGACGGACGGCCAGACCGGCACGTCCCCCGCGCCGACCGATCCCACGTCCCCGGCCGCCACCGACACCACGGCCACGGCCACGCCCACCGGTTCGGCGTCCGCCTCCGTGTCCCCCTCGGATTCGACGAGCGCGTCCCCGAGCCCGTCGGTCACCACGCCGTCCGCGCCGCCGTCCACCGTGCCCGAGCCGCCGATCACCTCGCGCGCCGACTGGGGCGCCGACGAATCGCTCAGCCCCGACCCATCGCAGTACAACGCCGACGTCAAGGCCGTCTTCGTCCACCACACCGACGGAGCCAACGACTACTCCTGCGCCGACTCGGCCTCCATCGTGCGCGGCATCTACGCGTACCACACGCAGGTCAACGGCTGGAACGACATCGGCTACAACTTCCTCGTCGACAAGTGCGGCACCGTCTTCGAGGGCCGCAAGGGCGGCGTCGACCTGCCCGTGCTCGGCGCCCACACCTACGGCTGGAACCGGGAGTCCGCCGGCATCGCGGTGCTCGGCGAGTACACCTCCACCAGCGCCTCCGACGCCGCCCTGGCCTCCATCGCCCGCCTGGCCGCCTGGAAGCTCGGCCAGTACGGCGCCGACCCGGCCGGCACGGTGCAACTCAACGCCGGGGCAAGTCAGCAGAACTACTTCGGCACCAGCTTCACCGCCGGCACCGCATACACGTTCCAGCGGATCTCCGCCCACCGCGACGGCTACAACACCCAGTGCCCGGGCAACTCGCTGTACGCCCAGCTGCCCACCATCCGCGCCTGGGCGGCAGGCCCGGTGCAGGGCCTGCAGGTCACCTCGGTCGGCGGCGCGGGCCTGGCCGGCTCGACGTACTACACCAAGGGCGCCGTCACCCTGAACTGGACGACCACCACGCCCGGTTCGCTCATCTCCAAGTTCGAGCTGCTGGTCGACGGCAAGGCCGTGACGTCCGTCGCCGGCACCGCCACGTCCGCCGGCACCACCCTGGCCCTCGGCAACCACACCGTCGCCGTGCGCGCCGTCCACCAGTCCGGCAAGACCACCACGAGCGCCGCGGTGAACGTGGTGGCGGAGACGACCGCGCCGACGTTCACCACCACGCCGAACCTCTCGCTGCGCACCGGCACGGTCAACACCGGCGCCGTCCCGGTCACCCTCGGCTGGAAGGCCACCGACGACGCTGCGCTGCAGAGCGTGAAGCTGCTGTCGCCGACCACGGCCACCTTCGGCCCGACCACCACCAGCTCCAGCCGTACCGCCGCGTCCGGCACCGCGGCCACCTGGTCGATGCGGGCCTACGACTACGCCGGCAACTACCGCACCGCCTCCCCCTCCTACACCCCGGTGATCCTGCAGGAGACCTCGGCGGTGAAGTCCGGCAGCTGGACCACCCGTTCCTCCACCAGCTACCTGGGCGGGAAGTCGTACTCCAGCGGCGCCAAGGGCGCGAGCCTCACCTGGACCTTCACCGGCCGCTCCGCCTCCTGGGTGGTCTCCCGCGCCTCCAGCTCCGGCCAGGCGTACGTCTACGTCGACGGCGTCAAGGTCAGCACGGTCGACCTGAAGTCCTCCACCACCCTCTACCGGCAGGCGATCTGGACGAAGACCTGGTCCAGCAGTGCCAAGCACACGGTCAAGATCGTCGTGGTGGGCACCAGCGGCCGCCCCACCGTCACCACCGACGGCCTCGTCTACATCAAGTAGTCCCCCAACCCCGTGGGGTGTACGGCAGCACAGGGGCCCTTGTCCCGCCTGGCCGGCCAGGCGGGACAAGGGCCCCTTGCCGATCGGGCGCTGTCTAGGGCCGGTCGGACGGCCCCTTCGACGGTCTGGTCTCGGTGCTCGGCTTGCCCTGACCTTTGCCCGTCTTGTTCGCGTTCTTCGTCCTGCCGGTCTTCTTGAACTTGTTCGTCCGGGTCGGCGCCGGGGCGGTGTCGTCCGCCGCCCCGGTCAACTGGGCGCAGTATCCCGCGACCTGTTGTTCACCGCCCGCGGCTCGGACCAGGCGTTGCCATGCCGTGGCGTTCAGCGCATGGCCACGGCCCTTGATCCTTTCGTAGGCACGGCAGTGGGCCTCGATGTCCTTTGCGGTGCCGGGGTGAGAGGGGAAGGCGGTCGCTGCCGTCCCTGGCCCCGTGGAGGGGTAGCCCTCTTCGCCAGGGGCGGGCGTGGGCGGCCGACGCGTGCTGTTACCGGTGCCGACCTTGGCAGCGTGGTGCCGTGCGCCGTCGACCACGCCGACGGAGGCGACGGCGACACCGCCCAGCAGGGTGCCGGCCGCGAGGGCGAGGGCGCCGCCGCGTGCCCAACGCTGCTTTCGCGTCCTCGGCCGCCAGTCGTCCCGGCGCCGGGTACGCACGGCCTTGTCGCTCGCCGTGCGTGCGGCGCGGAAGGCGGTGAGGGCGGCCTGTTCCGCACGGTCGTCCCCGGCCTGCTGACGCAGCGCCTCACCGAGCCGCTCGGCGAAGTCGTCCAGGCCGGAGGGGTTGTCGCGTTCGGTGGGGCCGAGGCGTGGGGCGTCCTCGGGCCGGTGAGCCTTGCCGCTCAACCGTTCGTCTCCGTTTCGGTGGGTGCTCATCCCTGCTCCCCCGGCGTCCGCGCGACATCGCGTGTCACCTCGCTGGTGTCCAGCAGACGGGCGAGGCTCCTCAGGCCACGACGCTCCAGGACCCGTACGACAAGGACGGGCCTGCCCATGACCCGGGCGACCGCCCGTTCGTCGAGGCGTACGACACGGCGGAGGAGGACCGCCTCCGCTTGGGCGTGGGGCAGCCGGGCGACCAGGGTCTGGGCCGTCTCGGCGGACAGCACTGATCCGGGCGCAGGATGGCCGGTGTGGTCTCCGGTGGGGGGCGTCCCGGTGGCTGCCGAGCGGGGCGGTGCGCCGTGACGCCGGAGGTGGCCGCGTGTGTGGCGCCGGGCGATGCTCGCCGTCCAGCCGCGGAATCCGTGTCCGTCGCCACGAAACCGTGGCAGCTCGCGGGCGATCTCCCGCCAGACGGCGGCGGTCACGTCCTCGGCGCCTTCACCCAGGAGCCCGCGCAGGTAACCGTGCAGGCCGGGCTGGACCGCTCGGTACAGCACCGAGAACGCCGCCTCGTCACCGTCCTGGGCCCGTGCCACTGCCGTGCTCAGCGCCAGATCATCGGCCGACATACGCTGAACACGCCTTTCCTTTCGCACGATCGATCCGTCCCCCACGGGCCGAGTAACGCCCCGGAGCGTACGGCACGTCATACCGGCGTCCCAAATAGTCCGTGGCCACTCCACGCAACTCCCGCGCCGGGCGCGCCCGTGCCTGTCAAAGCGCCCGGTCAGGCTCGGCGTTCCGTGTCGTCGTCAGGGATGGCCCAGGAGGGCCGGGCCGGGGAGGCCGCCTGCCGTGGTCGCCGCGCGGGGCCGGGCCGCGACGGGAGAGCGGGGGTGGTGGCCGGTCGCGGCGGACCGGATGCGGGCAGAGGCGTGAGCTGCCCTGGGCCGGCGGGTGACGAGCCGCGCGGTGGCGTGAAGCGGGCCACCTCGCTCGGGCACATGCCGAGCAGACGCCCGGCGTCACCCTGGCTCACGTGGAGCTTGTCCACGAGCTCGTGAACAGCGGCGGCGATCGCCTGACTCTCGGCGGCGACCGCGGCCGCCCGGCGGCGCCGCGCTTCGGCCACCGACCCCAGCACGGGTGCGAGTTCGGGCACCAGAAGGTCCAGCACGATCACGTCCGGAGGGACCCCGACGGCTTCGGCGACGAGGCCGCGCGCCAGGTCCCCCACGCTTTCCAGGGTGCGGCACTGGCTGTGGAGGTCGAGGCGGGGGATGTCGACTGCCCACCATCGGCCGATACGGTGCAGCAGGACCTGGAACTCGTAGCGGGGACTCATGGGCTCTGCGTGCTCTCCCTTCCGTCGGCCGGGGCCGTTGCTCACGGGCTGACACACGGCTCGCGAACTCCGCTCCCTCGGCCCTGCCGGGAACGGCCGGGTAGGCGTGGTCAGCCGAGGCACAGCCCGAGCAGGCAGACCTCCGTGGGTGACGTCGACGCCTGTGAGGGTCTGGTGCTCTGGGGCGTGCCCGGCTTCGTGCCGTCGTCCGTCGCGGGCGCCGACTGCTGTTGCGCCGTCGTACCGGAGCGCTCGGGGGTCGTGTGGCCGGCGGTCGAGGCGGTGCTGCGCGGCTGCGGGGTCGCCGTCGCCGCCGGGCGGGCAGGAGCTACGGCGTCCGGCCGGGCGATCGGTTTCGTCGCGCTGGGCGTCGCCGCGAGGGACTGCTGCCGCGGTGCGTTGGTCGTCTGCGGCTGCGGCTGGGACGGGGCGTGTGACGGCCGCTGGGAGTGTCGAGCGGTCGCCGGTGCGGCGGCCGGGGGGCTCTGCTGGGGCGTCTGCTCCTGGATGGTGCTCGTTCTCGGGTCGTCCGGTGCCACGGCTGCCTGTGCCCGGTCGGTGGAGTGCCGGTCCATCAGGGCGATGCTCAGGCCGCCTCCGACGAGTGCGACAGCGCTCGCGACCGCTGCCCGGCGTTTGTTCTTCCTCCAGCGTGCCAGGCGGCGACGGCGTGCCGCACGCCCCGGCCGCGCGGGCGGCAGGTCCTCCGCGCCGGCGGCGACGTGCGGGTCCACGTCGATGGCAGCGGTGGACTCCGTCGCACCGTCCGGGATGCTGTCGTGCCACGTGACGGAGGCCGCGGGGTCCCGGTGGGCCGTTGGGACCGGTCCGGCGCTCGTCGTCGCCGGGGGTGAGCCGCTGTGGCCCTTGGCGGCGGGCGGGGCTATGTCCGGGGCGTAGGCGCCGCACCCGGGGCACACCAGTGCGCCGTTGAGGTGCCGACGGCATGTGGAGCAGTAATCCATCTGCGGTCTTCCCGTCTTCTTGGTTCGACGTGCCGTCGGCCTGGGCCGCGGCTTGGTCCTTGGGTGAGGAGGGGACACGCGGACGTACCCGCGTCGAGGCCCGCCCCTACGGCGGCGACCCGCGCCGCTCCGGCTGACCGGTCGCGGCGGCCCGGGTGCGGTCGTCCCGACGACGGGCTTGCCGACCCGCATCCCGTCCGGTCAGCAATTGCGCTGACTGGTGCCGCGTGCGTTCCGCGGCGAGTTGAGCTTCGGTTCGGTCCGATTTCATCGCGATCAATAAAGAGGCCGGTCCACGGTCAGGCTCGGTTGAGCCGGGCAGCGATCCCGTGACCGATCAGCAAATAAATGACGGCCGGTAGACCGTAATTGAGGACGACGCGTAGCCCCTCTGTGTCCATCGTGAAAATGTCCTGTGCCCACCAGGACAGCCAGCCCGCTGTGCCCCGCACGAATTCGACGAACACATTCGCACGGTTGGCGTCGAGCAGGAACAGCAGGATCCACAGGCCCAGCAGGCCCGCCGCAATGTCGACGACCGTGCAGATGGTGATGGCCGTACGCCGTGTGGTGGCCTGACGGTGCGGCGAGCGGTCCGGGCCCGGCGGCTCGTTGTAGGCCTGGTATCCGGGAACCGGGTCGATGTTTCTCACGGGGATATCCGATCTGACGTAGTGCCGTGTCTGCGTGCTCGCGTCAGGGCACCCCGATTCAGCCGGTCGGTACCCCGCTTCTCCCTACTTCTGCGTCCCGTATGCACTGCAGCGTTACACCGACGCCTGTGATGTCGCGAATATGGCTTCCTATGCAGGCACTTACCGGCATGTTCACACGCCGGGCCAATTTTCCGGACGAAGTGGAGGAGCGTGATTCGGGTGCCGCCAAAGTCCCCGGCCGCCGGTGTTGGCGTAATTTCGTGACCGGATTATGAAGGAGTCCAGGGCACTCCTTCACAGAGTTGTCGGTCTCGCAACCATTCCCGTCCCTCCGTGACACTCCTGACCTGTGGCGCGCTGTTGGAAGTGACCCCTGGTGGGGTCATGGCGCCCATCCTCCGGGGGGAGGTTTGCAGGCGCTGACGTGCTGGGGCAGGTTCGGTTCCCCCCGTGCCGGGCCTGCCCCTGCTCTCCCGGTTCGGAGAGCCGTGTGGCCTTGGGTGTCCCAGAGGTGTGACGGACCGTCACTCCGGTGCGCTGTAGGAGTGGGCCCAGGAACCAGGGACCCAGGGGCCTCGTGGCACCTGCTCGCCCCCTGTTCCGAGCGGGTGGTCGCGCAATGAGGGGCAGGCAGGTGAATCCCCCGTCGTCTGCCTGCCCCATGCGCACCCCGGCGCCCGGTCCGAGAGGGAGTGTGCATCGGCCCGGGCAACGGGGACCCGAACGCCCGCAAACCGAACAACCGGGCCCGGGGGAACTACGAGCAACGCGATGATCGGGGTTGGGTGTGCAAGGTCTGCTGGCGGACCGCTATGAGTTGCAGGAGCTGCTGGGACGCGGCGCGATGGGCGAGGTCTGGCGAGCCTGCGACCAACTCCTCGGGCGGCCCGTGGCCGTCAAGCTGCTGCATGCCGCGGAGCCGGCGGACGCCGAGCGATTCCGCCTGGAGGCCCATATCGCGGCCCGGCTCAACCACCCCAACGTCGTGGGCATGTACGACTTCGGCGCGCACCACGACCAGGCACACCTGGTCATGGAACTCGTCGACGGCTGGAACCTGGCCCAGGAACGCTCCCTGCGCGGCGCCCTGCCCCCGGCCGAGGCGGCGGCCATCACGGCCCAGGCGGCCGCCGGCCTCTCCGCGGCACACCAGCAGGGAGTGGTCCACCGGGACGTCAAACCTGCCAACCTCATGCTGACCACCGACCGCACGGTGAAGATCACCGACTTCGGCATCGCACGCTTCGCCGAGGAGGCCGCCAGTAACCTGACCGCCACAGGCAAGATCATCGGCACTGCCGACTACCTGGCTCCGGAACGCGCGCTGGGCCGTCCCGCGCAGCCCGCGTCCGACGTCTACTCCCTCGGTTGTGTCCTGTACGAACTGCTCACCGGGCGGCCCCCGTTCAGCGGAGCCACGTCACTGGCCGTGGTCCAGCAGCACGTCAGTGCCACACCTGCGCCGCCCGACCGCCTGCGCCCCGGCATACCGCAGCCGCTCTCCGACTACGTGCTGCGCATGCTCGCGAAGGACCCGGCCCAGCGGCCCACCGCCGAGCAGGCAGCCGTCTGGCTGGCCGCGCAGAACGGGACACCACGACCGGCCGAGCACGGCACCACTCTCATGCCCACCCCGGCATTTCCACCGCCTCCGGCCCCGCTGGCCGGTGAATCCCGTGCCGGCACGCACTCCCGCCCCACCGGTCGCCGCAAACTGGCCTCCAAAGCCGTTCTCGCCGGCGCCGGCCTCGCGCTGTTCGCCGGGGCCACGGCCCTCGGAGCCTCGCTGAACTCGGGTGCCACGGCACCTGCGTCTCCGGTCTCTCCCTCACCCGCTCGCATCGCATCAACGCCCGCCGGTCGGACCCCGGCCACGACGCCATCGCCTGCCCCTGCGTCCGCCCGGACGTCACCCAGGCCGGCACCCGGTGGCGACAAGGGCGGCGAGTGGTCAGGCAAGCACGGCGACGGGAACGGAGGAAAAGGACGGCGACGGCACTCCGGCGACTGAGCCGCTGGGAGAGGCCGCGTACAGCCGTGACGGCGGGCAGAGGGACCAGGTTCGCCTGCGGGAGCTCCTGTCCGGCCGGCCAGGCACACGGCATGGAGCGTGTGCTCTTCGGCCGGCTGGAGGGCTGAGACGAGGCAGGGCCGGGCCCGCGCCGCAGTAGTGCGGCGCGAGCCCGGCCCTTGTCGGTCAAAGAGCGCCGCCGTCAGAAGGCGCCGGTGCCGTTGGGCGTGCCGAGGCCGGTCGGCCCGTCGTATCCCGAACGCGCGGTGCACAGGTAACTGCCGCCGCAGGAGCCGTTGCTGCCCGACGTGACGTCGTTGAGCGCCGACCTGTGGCTGTACGGATACGAGCCGTTGACGACCTGAGAGGTGTTTCCGGCCAGTGCGTAGACGCTCGCGATGATCGGCGACGAGACGCTGGTGCCACCGACTTCGACCCATCCGTCGGCACCCTGTGCGACACCGAGTTGAAGCTCGGTGTCGCACAACAACCCGCCGCGGCAGCTGCTGTACGTGTCGTAGACCGCCACCCCGGTGTTCGGGTCGGCGACCGCGGCCACATCGGCCACGGTGCGCTTGGCGCATCCGGAATCGTGCTGCCAGGACGGCTTGGCCTCGTACGCCGAGCAGCCGGAGCCCGCGCCGCTCCAGGCGGCCTCGGTCCAGCCGCGGGAGTTGGACGCCTTGCTCAGCGAGGTGCCGCCCACGGCGGTGACGTACCGGGAGGAGGCCGGCCAGGAGACGCCGTAACCGGAGTCACCCGAGCTCGCCGTGATCGCGACGCCGGGGTGGTGGAAGTGCGAGTCGAAGGAGGTGATGGTGTTGTCCTCGGACCCACCCCAGCTGTTGGAGACCGAGACGACGCCCGATGTGGTGGCGGCGGTGTCCTCGGCCTTCATGAGATCCGAGACGGTCGCCGACTTTGCCTCGACCAAGAGGATGTGGCAGCCGGGGCATGTCGCCGAGACCATGTCGAGGTCGAGGCTGATCTCCTCGGACCATCCGTAGTCACCGGAGGGCAGCGGCGATGCCTGGCCGCTCTGATTCACCTTGCGGAAGCAGCCGTTGGCGTGGGTGCACGAAGGCAGACCGTAGGCGCTGCGGTAAGCGGCCAGGTCGGACTCGGCGTTCGGGTCGTCCATGGCGTCGACGATCGCCACCGTTCGACCGGATCCCGAGGTACCGCCCAGCTTGTATGCGGAACGCAGCTCGGACGGCACGTACCCCATCGTGGTCGGGGAGCCGGTGGTGAACGGTGACATGCGGCCCGAGGTGGTGCGGTGGGCCTTCATGACGCCGAAACAGCGGACCTGTCCTGCTCGCAAGCGATGGAAGCAGCCGAAGCCCGTCGTACCCGCCGAGGCGGACGCGCGCGGGGCGGACGGGAGAGCGGCGGCCTGGGCACCGGTGGCCAGGCCGATGGTGAGGGCGGTGACGGTGAAGGTGAGCATCGCGGTGAGGGCAGCTGCCATCCGCCGCACCCGCCGTCTCGGTCGGTGCCGGTGGATCACCAGGGATCCGGAGGGTATCTCGCGTCGGTGCATCAAGCCTCCGTGCGGTTTCAGGCGGTTCGGGAGGGCCACATGACGAAAACCACCCTTGACAGACGGCATGTCAGGGCAGCTGCGGGCCGGATGGTTTCACCATGCGGTCGCCGTCTTCCGCCGGTCAAGGCCATGCCGATGCAGGTGTTGTGGGGCTGCCGCGGTGAGCGAGTGAACCGCCGGTGGCGCTGGCGTGTCCGCGGTAGTGCTCTGGCCGCCACCGCCTCCGGGTTCTGTGTGGTCCGGGGGCGGACAAGGTAAGCGCGTTGCGCGGCCGGGAAGCTGTAACCGGTGCTTGGCGGTGGCTCACTCACCGGCTCGCCGCCTCCATCAGCACCAACCTCTTACCAGGCCAGGTGAAAGGCGCTGACCTGCGGGACTGCGCGGGCGTGTCGTGGCTGTGGCCGCGAAACGCGGCAAACTCGCTGCTCCTGACGGTCACCGTGACCCGTACGGACGCCGCCCACACCACGACGCCCGTGCAGTGGACCGTGCCCGTGGGAACCGACGGCACGACAACGGTCAAGGACACGCCGTCCATCGGTGGCGCCAACACCTACACGGTCAGCTACCCGGGCGACGCCTCCCACAAGGCGGCCACCGCGTCCGCGATCGTCCAGGTGTCCCGTACCGCGACGGCCCTGTCCGTCACCACCAACGCGTCCTCGTACGCGTACGGCGCGACCGCCACCGTCACCGCCCACCTGGGCACGACGTACAACGGCCGTACGGTCTCGATCTACGCCCAGCCTTACGGCGGCGGGAAGACGCTGGTCAAGACCGGCACCGTGGACACGGGCGGCAACCTGTCGGCCACGTACAAGCTCACCCGCAACACGACGTTCACGGCGTCCTTCGCGGGCGACTACCGCTACGCACCGGCCACAGCCACCCACACCGCCTACGACCAGGTGAAGATCGCGGAGACGCTGGGCGGCTACTACACGAGCACGACGTACAGCGGCGTCACCTACCGCGTGTACCACCACACGGTGAAGCCGCGGGTGACCGCCGTCGTGACCCCGAACAAGTCCGGCCAGTGCGAGAGGTTCCAGGCCCAGGAGTACTACAGCGGCGCCTGGCACGCGCTCACCACCTCGGGCTGCTACTACCTCGACCCGAACAGCACCTGGGTGGCGCAGCTGAGCCTCACCAACGCGGTCAACCAGAAGTTCCGGGTCCGCTCGGAGTACGTGCACAGCACGCAGGACAACACCAACCTGACCACGTGGGGCGGCTGGCTCTACCTCACGGTCAGAACCTGAGCCGCCCCGGCGGCGATCGGCCCGGACACCCGCGACGGCGGTGCCCGGGCCGGAGGGCCGGTTGTACGCCTCTGTTGCACTTCAGGCCCGCGACATCATGTGCGGGCCCAGGGGTGGGGGCCCGGCTGTGGTGCGAGGGAAGGTGCGTACACTGTCGTGACTTTGAGCGGACTGGGTACCGGCCGCCGGCGTGCTCCCCTTACCCCCCACCACGGCCGGCGTTGAGCGCCCGGTGCGCTCCCTTCATGGGGAGGAACGGGTGGCTCAACACCCTCACAGACGCGGCCGTCTGCTGGCCGCGGCCACCGCGACCGTGCTAGCGGCAACCTTCGCTGTTCCCGTCGCCTGGGCGGACACCGCCGCACCAGCACCGGTCACCGCGCCAATCACCCTGCCGGCCGAGACCGTTCCGGCCTCCGTCGGCCCGGGCCAGGTCGTCGACGTCTCCTCGACCGGCGTCCTGCACGGCAGTTACGGGAACAGCTACGCCTGGACCGACTTCGCCTCAGGGACGACCACACGACTGGCGTTCCCGTCCGACACCCGGGCAGCCCGGTACGCCGGCAACGGGCTGGTGGCGTTCTACGCCAACGGCGCCGGCGGCACTCCGCTGGTGTTCCAAAGCCTTTCCGACGGCAGCCGCCGGACGGCCTGCGACTGCTACGTGTACGGCGCCTTCGCCGGAAAGGCCCTGGTGTCCGACCACGGCAGGGGGCTGGCAATCGCCTCGCCGGACGGCACCCTCACCCCGGTCGCCGCGCCGACCGGCGCCGTGTTCAGCGGCTCGATCCGGGGCGGTGGGGACAACGATCACGTGATGATCCCCTATGAGCAGAATGGCGCCCAGTACTACTTGTGGATCAACGCTGACGGCAGCAACTCCGTGATCGACGCGTCCTCGCTCCCGGGGACGGGACAGTTCGCTGTCGGCGACGGCAAGCTCGTATTTCTGAACGGCGCCGGCGACGTCCGGGTCTTCGCCGCAAGCGACGTCACGGCGCCCCCGGTGTCCGTCACCCTGAGTCTGCCCGGCCCGTCCCGCCTGGTCGGCGTGGTGGGGGACAACCTCGTCGTGGTCACGCCGGCAGGGGGTTCCGGCTTCACGTTGTCGGCGCTCCCGCTGAACGGGGGGCCCGGCCAGTCCCTGGGCACTGGATACCCGGTCACCGTGCCGCTCACCGATCCGGAGTCCCCGGACGGCAAGGTCGTGGTCGCGCAGACATCGGCGTCCGGCACCACCATGCGTGTGCTGACCGCCGCCTCCGACGGCTCCGTGGACTCGACCGCGTTCGCGGACTTCCCAGTGACCACCTGGCGGCCGGACGCCCTCGCGCTGGCGAACGGGGAACTGGACGCCGCCTACACCAGCCCGTACACCCCGGACAGTTCCCGGATGCAGCACACCGAACTGCCCGTCGATGCAGCGGGGAGCACGGGTGCGACCACCTCACTGAATGCCCTGCCGCAGGGTGACGCGCTGTTCGCCTCCGCGGACGGCTCACCGGTCGTGGTGGACGCGGCGAACGGCGACATCATTTCGGGCGCCGGGTCCAAGTTCTCCACCGGCCTGTCCGACCTGCGCGATGTCCAGGTGGCCGGTTCGACCGAGGCGTTCAGCGGCCTGACACCGGCAGGGACCCGGATCCTCCAGGTCGATACGGGCGGCAACACGCAGGAGCGGCCGTTCAGCACGTTCGCGCTGTCCGCGACCACCCTGTGGACCCAGACCGCGCCGGGCACGGTCACCGGCGTCAACCTGAACACCCTGCCCAGCACCGCCCCCGCGCCCGGCACCTTCACCGTCGCGGACTGCCCGCTGTCGGTACTGCGGGCGAACGGACCGTGGATCTACTGGGCCTGTGCCACGGCCGACGGCGGCGCCGGGGTCTACAACACAGTGACCCGCACCTCGGTGCCCGTGCCGTGGACCGCCGACGGGGACACCGCGCTCGGCGACGGGTTCGTGGCGACCGTCTCCGGCAACACCCTCAGCCTCACCGACGTCACCAGCGGTACGGCGCAGACCCGCAAGGTCGCCGACCTGGCCGACCCCGTGCTGGGGCAGGGCTGGACTGTCGACCCGTACGGCGGAGGGATCGCGTACGCGGGCAGCGACGGCACGGTGCACGTGGTGCCCAGCGGAGTGTCACCGTCCGATGTGGCCCTGTACGGCCAGACGACCGGCGTCAGGAACGACGGCACGGGGTGGCAGGGCACGTGGCAGGTCTCCCGGCCGATCGCCTCCTGGACGCTGACCGTGACGCGCTTGACCACCGGCAAGGTCGTCAGCACCGTCACCGGCGGTCCAGCCCGCGCGCAGTTCACCGCGCAATGGGACGGCACCGAGCCGGGCATCACACGCCCCTCGATCGGGCCCTACAGGTGGAAGATCACCGCACGGCCGGCCGACGGCCGGGGCCCGGACGCCACCACCACGGGTAGGACCCTGCTGCCCGGCGGCGCACCCGCGTTCCACGACTTCCAGTCGGCGAGCGGCCTGCCGGACGCCTTCGGCGACATTCTGGTCCGCACCTCGGCGACCACCTTCTCCTTCAAGGACAGCACCGGAAACGGCTCCTTCATCCCGCTCCAGGACAAGTCGACCTGGCCCGCCGGCACCACGGTGGTGCCGTTCGGTCCTCTGCGCGACCGGAAGACCAACGACGTGCTCGTACGCACGCCGTCCGGTGATCTGCGCGTGTACTCGAACCTGTACAACAGAAACGCCTACACCGACCTGGGCACCGGCTGGAACCAGTTCAAGTGGCTCGGCTACGCCGGGGACGGCAACGGGGACGGGTACCCGGACCTGCTGGCGTGGAGCGCGTCGAACGGCAACCTGTACCTGTACCCGGGCAACGCCCAGGGCCGGTTCGGGGCGCGGACACTGCTGCGCACCGGCCTGGCCTACACCAAGCTGATCGCGGTCGGGGACGTCACCGGTGACGGGGTGGGGGACCTGCTGGCGTACGACTCCAAGCGGAACCTGTGGCTCATGGCCGGCAACGGCAAGAGCAACTACGCCGCGCGCAAGGAGGTCTTCGCCAACTGGGGGCAGGCCTACAACACGATCACCGGCGTGGGCGACGTGACCGGTGACGGCAAGGCGGACCTGCTGGAACGTGACTCCGCCGGCAACGTCTGGATAAACCCCGGCCGCGGAGACGGCACGTTCGGCGCACGAATCAAGGCCGGCGCCGGCTGGCAGAACTACCTGAATCTCTACTGACGGCCACACGGCGCGGGGCCGGAGGACAGCCCTCCGGCCCCAGACCTACTCCAACCAGGCCTACGCCGTCGGCTGACACGCGGCGAGTGATCACCGCACGCAGCAAAAAGGCCCGGGTCTGTGACCTGGGCCTTCTTCATGGAGCGGGTGACGAGAATCGAACTCGCGCTCTCAGCTTGGGAAGCGACGAAGCCTGGGCGGGTTCCATCGGTCCTGACCAGCGCAGACACCTGGTCCTTGAGGTGGTCGCGTGGGCCGGATCGCACCGCTGTTGACCGTGGTTTTCCGTCCTTACGGGCACGCTATGGGCACGACTCCGGAGCCATCGGCCAGGGGGACAGGGCGACGGACATGGGAAGGATCCTGCGTCCAGGTGCCTCTTGCCCAGGACGTGCGTGGCTGCGGATGTGTAGGCGGGGTCGGCTACCGGCTGCCGTTCGACGTCGACTCCGTAGGCGCGGGCGAGGCCGTCGAGGCCGTCTGCCCATCACTGACCGAGGGGCCGTGGCTTCCATGCGGGTAAGCCGTCGCCAGTGTGCCGATACAACTCGGCGACGACCATGGCTCGGACATCCGGGTTTGCGGAGGGCTGGAAAGCCCGCCTCCGAGGCCCTGGTGGCCGCCGGCATTCCGAAACCGGCCGAATGCTTCACCGACCGCCCCTTCGCCGAGTACCGACCGGGCCATGGACCCGGAAGGCAACTGGTTCGACCACTCGGAACACGGCTTCGGCGGCCCGTGACCGCCGTCCGACGCCACCGGTTCCTGAACCCCGACCAGGCGTTCATCAACCGGCCCGGACGGTCCCAGGACGGGGGCAGCACCCACGCGAACAGCTCCCGGAACCGCCCGGATCAGATCAGTCGGCCAGCCGGTTGACGGCACCGGCGGTGATGCCCTCCATGTAGCCGGGGTCGTCGCTGGGCTGACCGGTGAGTTCGACGATGCCGAACCTGTGGCCGCTGCGGATCACCGCGACGCCGCCGGCAACCTTGCCGTCGCCGCTGAAGGCCGGGTACCAACTTCCCTGGCCGGCCTTGACGGTGATCGTGTGACCCTTGCCGTAGTACCAGTGACCACGCGGCTCGTCCTGGCAGCCGCGCACCAGCTTGTCGAGCTGCTTCGCGTACGAGGCCGCCGATGTGTCGGTGGTACCGTCCGCGACGGATTCGGTCAGCGAGGTGCCTTTGGTGTCGAAGGTCCAGGTCACGTCGGCATAGGCGGCGGCCTTCCCCTTGGTCAGCTCTCGCATCGTCTCCTCGCCGGAGCATGCCGAGAGAGCTTGCTTCCCGGTCAGGTCCACCGTCGCGCGGACCGGGGCCAGGCCCTGCTGGAAGAAGTCGTCACTCTGCATCAGGTTGGCGGAGCCGAGGCCGGGTTCGGCAGGAGGGGCGGCAGGGGCGGTTGCCGACCGACTCGCAGAACTCATGTCCGCGCCGGCGGCGGGAAGCGCGCCGATGCCGACCGCTATCAGGGCGGCACCGACGGAGGCGGCTGTTCCTGCGGTACGACCGCGACGCGCGAACTTCCTGCGGGCTGCCTGGTTGTCGAACATCTCATCTCCTGTCTGGTCGCGACGCGGTTGGCGTCGTCATACATCTGGGAGATGCCGGAGGTACGGGAGATGTTGGATAGCGATCTGCCACGATCGACGTGATCCATGTCACGTCCGCTGGTGGGACGGGGCTGGTCTCAGAGCCGTGTCACGGCCGTACGGACGATCCGCGTCATCGCAGCCGTGTCCAGGCAGGCATCAATCTCCAGGACCCCGTAGTGCGAGCCGTTGCGGAGTATGGCGACGCCTCCGCACGGCTCCTTGCCTCGTGGTGCGGTCCCTGTGGTGTTCAGGTCACCGCCGTACACACCCATCCAACTCGCGGTGATGTCCACAGCGACGTCAATCGTGTGCGTCGGCCCGTAGACCCAGTGGGTGGCAGGCTCGCTCTGGCACGGCACTTCCTCCAACAGCAGGCGTTCCGCGTAGTTCTGAGCCAGTGCGTGGCTTCCTGCGTCGTCGGCGACTTCGCGTGCGACCTGATCGTCGATGTTCGCCGCCTCGGTAGGGTCGCCGTGGCCTGTGTCCTTGCTCGTCACCAACCCGCGGAAGTGCGCGTCGTACGATCCGAGCGTCTCGCCGAGGGTCTTCTCGCCGGTGCAGGTCGCGTTGGCGTAGTTGCCGTCTCCGACGCGATCCCGCACGTAGATGCGCTTGGAGAGACCAACCTTCCTGAACTCGGCCGCTGTCAACAAGTGCCGGTTCGTCATGGGCCCGCTCGCGGGCCTCGGCGTCGGAGAGCCGTTGCCCGGCGAGGACGCCGCAGCGCCTGGCGTCACCGTCGGGGTGGCCGGAGCAGAGGGCGCGGGCAGGACGAACCGGCCGGTCAACAGGCCGAGTCCGATGGCTACCGCCAGGATGACGACGATCGTCCGAGGACGCACGGCAGCACCTCCCGGCCCGCGGTCGAGCTGATGCCAGGTGAGAGCGGGAGGCCGGGGCGTCTCACAGGCCACCGCCGAGGCGGTCCCGCATGAAGCGACGGGCCTGATGGATGCGGTCCTTGACCGTGCCCAAAGGAGCGTCGGTGATCTCGGCGACCTGAAGATAGGTCAGGTCTCCGAGATCGCGCAGCACGAAGGACTCCACCAGGGCCGGGTGCCGCTCCTCCAGTGCGGCCAGCGCCTCCATCAGGTCCAGGCGGGTCCCCGCGATGACGCTCGTCGTCCGTGGGTCGACACCGTCGGGAACGACGGCATGACTGTCCTCCGCGCGTCGGCGCATCGAGCGATACGTGGACCTGGCGGCGTTCGAGGCGATCACTGTCACCCAGCCGAGGAACGAGCCTCGCCCGGTGTACTCGTGCAGATGTGTACTGATGGACAACAGGGCGTCCTGCGCGGCCTCTTCGGCGTCGGCGTGGTGCGGAAGAAACCGGGAGCAGCGGCGCATCACGGTGGGCCGAAGCCTGTTGAGGAGGCGGTCCAGGGACGCCCGGTCACCTGCCTGGGCTGACGCCACGAGGTGCGTCAGCTCATCCTCCTCGAGCACCCTGCTGTCCCCCCGCTATCGTCCGACCTGGACCCCACTGGGTCGCACGGAAGTTCCCGACTACAGCCGGCCACATCCACCACATCGCCCCGGGAAAAATGTTGCCACATGCAGAAGCTAGGTCGTTATCTCCTTGAGGACAGGCTGGGAGCCGGTTCGTTCGCCACCGTCTGGAAGGCATACGACCCCGAGCTCGACACCGATGTCGCGGTCAAGGTGCTGGCCGACAACTGGGCGTCGAACGCCGATGTACGACAGCGCTTCCTGGCGGAGGCGAGGCTGCTCCGCAGGATCTCCAGCCCACGTGTCGTGCGCGTTCACGACGTCGGCGTCCAGGACGACCGGCCGTACTTCGTCATGGACTACGTCCGAGGCGGCACGCTGGCCGAGAAGACAGGGCACTGCCGGCCTGCGGAGGCGCTCCGGCTCGCGGCCGAGGCCGGGTACGCAGTTCAGGTGCTCCATGATGCGGGCGTCATCCACCGCGACATCAAGCCGTCGAACCTGCTGCTCGACACCGGCCGCACGCCTGCCGCCGTACTTGTCGCGGACCTCGGCAGCGCGAAGCGACTGGCCGACGCGTCGGGGCTGACAGTCACCACCGGCACTCCCGCGTACATGGCGCCCGAACAGGCCTTCCAGACGGGCGGGTTCGACGGTCGAGCCGATGTGTACGCCCTCGGCGTCGTCGCGTTCGAGTTGTTGACCGGACGCAAGCCGTTCGGGTCGGGCGGTCGCACCGTCCTTGTGACGCAGCAGGCGTCGACGACGTCGTTGCCGTCCCTTCCCAGGGAGCTGGGGGTTCCGGACGGGATCGAAACACTGCTTCGCGCTGCGCTGTCCGTCGAACCTGACGAACGACCGCAGACCGCAGAGGCGTTCGCGGATGCGCTGCTGTCACGGGAGGGAGAGGAGTGGGCGTCGGTCAGGTCTTCGGGGCCGACGCGCCTGATGGTCTGGCTTGCAGCGGTCGTCGTGTTCCTGATGACAGCGGTGCTGACCTGGTTGTTCCGCTGAACTTGCGGGTACCGCGTCCCATACAGAAGGTGCCGCCTGTTCGCGAGCGCCGCAGCAGGTTCCGGCACGACGCTCGCCGCAGCTCATGGATTGCCTCGGTGCCTTCGGCCTGCTGGGGAGACATTGCTGTCCGCGGTGCACTGCTGGGCGAGCGGGCGCACTGCACCGGCCGCGCCCGCGGCGCGACGTACCGGTGACGAGTCCGCCCGCTCGCGGATCTCCTTGAAGCCGCAGTCGAGGATGTTCGCCCTGTGGCCGGAGCTGTTCGTCCAGCCGTCCATGACGCTCTCGGGAGAGTTGTACCCGTAGGCGACGTTGTCGCCCGCCGACCTGTACTCGTACCCGACACGGGAGAGCCGGCCGCTCATGGTCGAGCCGTCGGAGCCGGGCGCTTCTGGCCGTACGGCCTGGACCATGACAACGAGTACTCGAACACGGCGGCCGACCGCCATGTCCAGATCATCGCCGCGATGGTGCGTGACGGCCTGCAACTCCGCCGGGGCGGCGCGACCCGGACCGCCGAGGGGACAACAAAACCCCAGGCCGCTGACCTGGGGTTTCTCTCTGGAGCGGGTGACGAGAATCGAACTCGCGCTCTCAGCTTGGGAAGCGACGGCGCTTACGGAGGCGGATAGCTTCTGACCTGGGCCTCGTGCGACAGACCCACCTGACCACTGATCTTCACCTCGTCCAGCGCAGCACGCAGCTGGACGACCAGCCGCAGCCGAATCGCCGGGGCCAGATCATCCAGACCGGCGCAGAACCGCGCCACGTCCGCCTTCAGGAAGCCGATGGGGCGAGGACGCACAGGGCCTCGGAGGTGGTCTCGACCGGGCGGAGGGCGGTCTCCTGTTCGAGCAGGCCGTCGAGGATGTAGAAGGAGTCGCGCCGGGTGCCGGGGATCAGGATGCCGTGCAGGCCGCTGAACTGGTCCGAGAGGAAGTTGTAGAACGTCGCCCCGTGCCGACGGGTGCCGAAGTATGTCGGGTTGCGTCCCGAGTTGAGGGTGCGGATCGGGGTGATGAAGCGCAGTCCGTCGGCGGAGGCCGGCTCGCCGCCGCCCCACGCCTGTACCAGGGGCAGGCGCATGTGGTAGTCGACAACAGGGATGGGTTGCAACCTGTGGCAGCAGGCCAGCCCGCAGCACCACAACCGAACACTCCGGCCGGTTCCCATCCGCAAGCAGACGGACAGGACCGGTGCGCATCGTTCCGGACGTGGGGGGGGGGGGGGGGGGGGGGGGGGGGGGGGGGGTGGCGTAGCCTAGGGGGGGGGGGGGGGGGGAGTGTGGGCGGTG
>NZ_JBVIJE010000006.1:465413-491678 GCF_055581585.1 Streptomyces sp. NPDC031426 | reverse complement strand
AAGAGCCTGCGCGTCGACCGACACACCTACAAGGCCACCGTCAGCATCGACATCCTGTTGACAGCACCCATCAGCCCATAAACTTCATGGCCTTGGGCTTTAGGCAGCCACTTTGGCGCGAGCCTCGAAGATCAGGGCCCAAAATCGGGCACTAACGGGCAGGTCCACAAGCCTGCCCGATTCGCGGGCTAGCGTAATGGGCCCTGATCACTCGCGCCAAAGCAGCTCCAGCCCAAAGCCGCTCCACCGGCCGCGCTTATAACACACGACATGTGGGCGGCGGACAAAAACGCTTATTCTTCACCCCTGGAGTGCCGTTGGCGGGATATGACCTGCACTTTTGGACTAAGAAGTGTTCATCCCAGTTAGCACTTCCTAGGGGGGAAGCGTGTCCTTCGCTGAACACGTGCAGGCTCTTCGACTCCGCAAGCTGAAGATTCTCGATGAACACCGCAAGAAGCTCGACCAGCTACAGAGGGACCTCGATGGTCAACTTGCCATGGTTGATCAGGTACTCACGCAGTTGGCAGACACGAGCGATAAGCTCCCGTGCCTCGTGCGTACGACTCCAGGCCCGGAGCTGACCATTTACCACTCGGCTGACGCACCATGCGGACGAGTGCACAGCCGCCAGAACTTCGCAGTCATGACGGAAGCGGAGGCCATGGATGCCTCGCCATACGCGTATCTGGAACGTTGCACTGCATGCAAGTGGCAGCAGGCCGCCAAGATCCACGGCGAGCGGGTGATGAGTACCAGATGAGCCGGGCCAGCCTGGTGAAGTCCCCTCGCGACGGCTGACATCAACGGCTGACATCAACAAGCGCGGACACCGGCGACCGACGCTGCACCTCACTGGACGATCAGCCGAGGATCCCGACGGGTTGACCGATGTCGCCGACTCCCCGTGATCGACCTGATGAGGATGAGGCCAGACTTCAAGCCTTGGCCTACACAGGCGCCGGCCACACCATCGGCCGGCGCTCGTCACCTGACTCGGTCATTGAGACTCCGCCGGCCACATCGTTGGGCTTCGGCCTCAACTACACGGCAACCGACCACACGAAGATCCTCAGCGTGGCAACCTACCTCCATGCAAGAGCACTGGGATCTTTCAGGACGTGACGTTGTACCAGACCTGCGAGCCATGGCACGGCCCGCAGACGTAGGTGCGGCTGCCCTCCACGCAATGCTCAGTTCTGCGGGGACGCAGTGGTCGGCACCTTACGAAGAAGTGCGCAAAAAGCTGCAAATCAGGAGCAAGCAGGTCGCGCCAGAGCTACAGGAGCAGGCTAATCAGCGCTTCAGAACATACATGGCATTGTTCCGTGGAATTGGTCTGCTCTATGAAGAAAATGGCATCTTGCAGTCCACTGAACTCGGCGAAAGCCTGCTGACTCTCCTGAACGAGCAGTACCAGCGCATCGACGATTTCGGCCAACAAGTCTTTCTCAACTATCGCACTCAACTCGCCCAGATGGTGGCGCCAGCGCTGGCTCGGTATCAGCTCGCGAGCCCCCTAACCCGAGA
Organism: Streptomyces sp. NPDC031426; assembly: GCF_055581585.1. Classification (NCBI taxonomy): domain Bacteria; kingdom Bacillati; phylum Actinomycetota; class Actinomycetes; order Kitasatosporales; family Streptomycetaceae; genus Streptomyces; species Streptomyces sp. NPDC031426. The sequence goes on along the minus strand of NZ_JBVIJE010000006.1, from coordinate 490,148 downwards.
CAATTACCCACCGGGAACCGACATCAGGCCGCTATTGGCGATTTGGCGCATCATGAGGAAGCTAGATAACAAGCTTCACTGGGAGGAACTGGGACGATGCGTGACCACATGCCTGAGGGAGTCCGACATTGAACCCGCGATAGAAAAGATCGCTCAAGCGCGCACGCAGGCGGGGTACGACCCGAATGACCCTGCCGTAATGGAGCAGATTCTTGGCCCCCGCCGCCCTGACAAAGGAAGCAACCAGTCAGACAGGCTGGACACATGGTTCTCCCGAGCCGCCTTCAAAAATCTCTTCTTGGAACCCCGCGATCGACAGGACGGCTATCGGTATCTCAACTCAGAGTTCGTCCCACTACTTGACGAAATAATCGAAAGCTCCCCACTACCCGATCAGTTCGCAGACCGAGGGGAGTACGTGCGTTGGCTCGGAGCAACATCGACTGAGCTATCACCTATTCAGGCTGACTCTGACAGTAAGCTAAGAAATCTCATCGTCGAAAAATGCCGACGTTATGGAGGGCGTCAAATTATCGCGCTCGTCGGGCCAGCGGGAACCGGTAAGACAAGGGTGGCCCAGGACGTCGCTATGACTCTTACAGAAGGAGACGCCACCCGGATTCTGACAGTCCAATTCCACGCCGCATTCACGTACGAAGAGTTTGTCGGTGGACTTGCTCCCAGTAACGGAGGTTTCGCGCCCTCTCCTGGAGCGCTTGTGCAGATAAACGATGCGGCACTGGCATCGCCAGACAAGACGCACGTTCTAATCGTTGACGAGCTGAGTAGAGCCGACGTCGCCAATGTGCTCGGCGAACTCCTCACTTACGTCGAGTACAGAAACCGCCCCTTCCTAGTTCCCGGGCTGGACAAACGGGTGTCTATAGCGCCCAATCTAATCATCATCGCCACGATGAACCCTGCTGATCGAAGCGTTGTCAATATGGACGACGCGTTGGTGAGAAGGTTGCGTCAAATTGAGATTCCTCGCAGTCGTGACGCCCTCGAAGTAATCCTGCAAGAGGCGGGCATGGCGAGCGATCTTAGGAAGCAGGTGACTCAGTGGTTTGACGGGCTCCCAGAAGACACCCCCTTCGGGCACGGCCTATTTGTCGGAATGCGCGACGAACGTGACCTGCATGATCTCTGGCACGAGTCATTGCGGTACTTCTTGCGTCGGGGTGGAATCACCACATATCCCAACCCGGAGAAGATCGAAAATACATACGTCTGGAGACACATGCGATACACCTCAGCCACCGAGGAAGAGGCGTGAGAACCAGAACGTACGGACGCCTGCAGCTCACTCGTCAAGAAGTTGGATACTCCCTAGAAGAGCTATCGAATCTTTCCTGGGCTCAGTCGAAGGTGGCCTCCATTCGACCAAGCCGTTTTGGGTTCGATATTGAAGTTGGGCCATACGCTGGCACCATTGTCGTCCACGAAAACCTCGTCATCACTATCGATGAAATGGTTCCGGGAACTGTCAACGCGTGTCTCGCTCTTTCGTCGAGTGGGCGAAGGCAGGCCGCACAAGCAGCTCAGCCCGGTTCAACCCTACCGCCGCTTGCGGCGATTGCACGAGCGTTTTCCGCGATGGTCGAAAGAGAGTTGGCGGCCGGGCTACAGAAAGAATATATAGCGACTTCCGCGCATAGCAGTCGAGTCAGGGGTAAGATCCATGTCGGCGAAACAGTACGCGCTCTGTGGAGTCGTGGCCGGCATGACCTCTTGGCGATCCGTTACCGTAATCTATCCGAAGACACCGAGGTCAATAGGTACCTACTTGCCGCTTGCAATCGCGCTGAGCACCTACTGCGCCATCACGATGAGGCAAGGATAACGGTGCAGCGATGCATGCAAATGCTTTCGGGAGCTCAGATGCTACCCGACCCAGCGTTTCCGTCCCTTTCTCCGAGCATCAGCATAGGCCTCAGAGAAACTCTCCACACGGCGGAAACAATAATACGGGGTGTCCCGTTCAACTTTCATAATGCTGGCCCCTCGCCATTCAGCGCCTGGGTCAACATTGATCGAGTATTCGAAGAGGCTGTACGCACCCTGTGCAGAAGTACAGCCCCAGCTAACTTCACGGTGACGGACGGCAAGTCTCAGAAGATTCCCCTATTTCACGCACTCGAAGGAGAAGGGGAGCCCATGCGCAAAAGAGCCGATCCAGACATCGTAATTTACGGAGATGGCAGGACCGGTTTGCTTGACGCGAAGTACAGGAAGTCAGGTGAAAAGGTCACGGAAGACGAGATATATCAACTCATCGCTCATGCCGGGGCTTTCTCTGCTGATGCCGCTGCACTTGTGACGCCAGCTCTCCACGGCCCTCCGGGTATCCGACGGTTGGGCCGGGTCAGCACGGGGTGCTCTGTAGACGTCATCGCAGTCGACCCCACGCAGGCAGATGGGATGAGCGACCTGATCGGACACTGGACGACGAGCCTAGCGCAGTGATTTGGCTCACATGGGGATGATCGATGAGGCATGCTGTGTTCACAACAGACTGTCATGTCCCCATGGCTGTACGGGCGCACCGCCGAACTCTGATCATCTTGGATGGTGCGCTGCGAGACCACACTGTCAGTCCGAGCTTCTAGGATCTATCGCATGGACAAGGGTGAGCCCGGCTGGGCGTATGCTGACCTCTTCAGCGGTTGTGGCGGCATGTCGGCCGGCTTGGCAGCAACGGGCCAGTACAAGGCGGTTTACGCGGCCGACAACGACGTGTGGGCCAACGCCACTTACGCTGCCAACCTCGGTCACACACCGGATGAGTTGGACCTGCTGACGCTCCAAGACGCAGGCGCTCGGCGTTCATGGGCCGCCCGAATGCGTGAAGCGGTCGGTGACCGCCAGTTCCTCCTTGCAGGAGGACCGCCCTGCCAGGGCTTCTCTTCACATGTCAAGACCCGCGGTGACCGCAAAGGCCGGAATCAACTCTTCAGCGTTTTCGGTGATCTAGCAGTCACACTCAAGCCCGATGTCGTGATGGTCGAGAACGTCGCTGACCTAGTCTCGGCTCGCTCGTGGGACTTGTTCGACGAATTTCGCTCTAAGTTGCAGGACGCTGGCTATAGCGTTCGAGCACGAATCATGAACATGGCACAGCTGGGCGTGCCCCAAGAGCGGTTCCGCACCGTAGTTCTGGCGTCTTTGCATCAGACGCCGACGTTCCCCGCTGTACGCAACACGCCAGAGTCTTTTGCTACTGTCAAAGAGTGGATTGGTCAGCTTCCACCTATTGCCAGTGGTGAATCTAATCCAGACGATCCAATGCACGTTACGTCGCGCCATCGGCCGTCGACGATCGAAATCCTGAAGCAAGTTCCCCATGATGGTGGCTCACGTCCGCCGGGAGTGGGTCCGGAGTGCCTGGATCGCACGCGTGGCGCTCACGGTGGTTATACAGACGTATATGGACGTCTGGCTTGGTCCGGCCCAGCGCCGACCATCACGGCTCGGTGCAGAACTCCTAGCTGTGGACGATTTGCTCATCCTGAACAAGACCGTGGTCTGACGGCGAGAGAAGCAGGGCTTCTTCAGACATTCCCCGCGACGTGGCAGTTCCAGGGGCCGTTCGATGACCGTTACAAGCAGATCGGCAACGCGGTGCCCCCGCTAGCCGCTCAGGCTTTTGGTGAGCACATTGCAGCCGGCATGCCACCAGTGGAATCCGAGGTTGGACTTTTCGAAGTGGCTGACAAGCCCGTTGGCAGTAGCTTCTCGGTGCTGATTCCCGGCATCCGCAGGCGCGGAGGGTTGCTGGTCCAGTGACGCTCACTGCAATTGACGCGTTCGCAGGCGCTGGTGGACTCAGCTTGGGTCTCACCCGAGCTGGGTATTCCGTTAAATTGGCCTTCGACAACAGTCAAGTGGCCGTAGATACGCATCGCAAAAACCTTTCGTGCCGCGCGGAAGTGCTTGATGCCGCCACTACCAGTGGAGACCAGCTTCTCAATCTCGCTGGGCTAAAGCGGGGCGAAGTCGACTTGCTCGCCGGGGGTCCCCCGTGCCAAGGTTTCTCACTTCAGCGTAGAGGTGCACGCGAAGACCCAAGGAACCTCCTTGTTCTTCGCTATCTGGATTGGCTCGAAGAGATGCGCCCTCGCGCGTTTCTCATGGAAAATGTTGCAGCCATCCAAAGTGTGCGCGGGAAGCACCTCTTGCGAGCTGTCGAAGAAGCGGCTCAGGATCTAGGTTTCCAGGTTCACGCAGCGATTCTCGATGCAGCCAATTATGGCGTTCCGCAAAGGCGTCGGAGGGCGTTCCTTGTGGGGCTGCCTGCTGGCACCCATTTTTCCTGGCCGGCGCCAAGGACAGAGCCTCCACGCACGGTCGGAGACGCTATCCGGGATCTGCCATCGCCGCCCGAAGATGGGTCCAGCCATCCGTCAGTCACGAACCACTACAGAGAAGCTAGGCTGAGCAAGCTCAACATTGAGCGAATCAAGCATGTCCCCCCAGGGGGTGGCCGTGAGTATCTCCCTAAGCATCTTCAGCTTGCGTGCCATCAAGGGAATCACCGTCACCTGGACACGTATGGCCGACTGTCATGGGATGAACCGGCTGTAACTATCACGGCAAGGTTCGACAGCTTTACCCGAGGAAAGTTTGGCCATCCCGAGGAACACCGAACCATCACCCTCCGAGAGGGCGCCCGCCTGCAGTCCTTCCCAGATGATTTCGTATTTCTCGGAAACCGGGAGGAAGGTGCGAGGCTAATCGGTAATGCGGTTCCGCCGTTGCTCGCTCAAGCGATCGGGCAGAGCATCAAGGCCGCACTGTCCGGAACAGCATCTACAAGTAATTCGGAGCCGGTACAGATGTCTCTGTGGGGGGCTGGCGTCGCCGCCGTCTGAGTGGGCTGCACTCGGACAGCTGTCCGCAGCCTGCCCACGCGGACTATACGTGGACGGAAAGAACGAGCCAGCGGACGTTTACCCGTCTGACCAGCCCCTATACGTGATGCACACGAGGCCTCCGGAGCCGTGTGCGCAGGTTCGAATCCTGCCGGGGGCACCCGGAATAAGGTGCCCACAGACCCCGTCACCAGCGAATACGCTGAAGTCGGGGTCTTCGCGTATGTGCAGCCATTTTCGGTTCCACGGGGCCGTATGGCAGGTAACCCCGCCCGCTCCGAATCGCCACGCCGCGGGGGCTTCCCACGGGCGTCAGTGAGGACAGCCGGCACCTACTGAAGGATCGGTCCAGTCTCCTGGCTCCGGCGATCCTCGGGGTGTCCTGATGCCGGGCCCGGAACCTGCCTGACGCGCCTGGACATCGGTGGTGGCGACGGGGTGCTCCTGGTCGCCGAGGGCCGCGAGTTGGCGACGGAGGAGATTCAGCGCGCCCCGCTACGGTCGGGGGGCGCGGAGACCGCCGGAGTCATGGCCGACGCCACGATCTTGCGTCCAGTGCCGCACTCCCCATCGCGAGCATCTTCATCCGGCCCGCACGACGGTCCCAAGGAAACGTCCTATAGACGGCATCCGATCCGGGCAGTTGGTGATCTGGGGCGTTTCTGTGATCGGCGGCGTTGGCGGTCGTCGCAGAAATCCCTTCGCCGCCACGGCCGCTGTCGCTCTAGGGTGCTCGAGTGCTGAGCGACAGTCAGATGAACGAGTTCGCCGAGCGGGGCTTCGTCGTGGTTCCGCAGGTAGTGCAGGACGATCTTCTGAACCAGGCGGCCCGGCGGATCGATGAGGTCATCGCCGCCGATCCACCAGCCGCCGGCAAGCAGGGCAGCCACTTCTACTTTCTCCGGACCGAGGACGAGCCGGCGCTGATGGCGCCTTTGACCGGCAGCCCTGCCTTCGGTCTCGCCGAGGAACTGGCGGGGACCGGGACACTGGAGGTCCCCTGGCAGGTCCAGGTGGCGCTGAACATCCCGCCGTACTCGCACCGCCCCGGCCTTCCGCACATCGATGCCGGCAACCCGGAGCCGACCGGCGAGCCGGTCCGCGGCACATTCACGCTCCTGGCCGGTGTCCTGATGTCCGACCAGGTCACGGAGAACTCCGGCAACCTCTGGGTCTGGCCAGGCACGCATCTCACCCACGCCGCATACTTCCGTGATCACGGTCCGCAGATGTTCTGTGCCTACCCGCCAATCGACCTGCCCGAGCCGGAGCAGATCAAGGGACGGGCGGGGGACCTGCTGCTCGCGCACTACCTCCTCGGGCACAACATCGGCGGCAACTACGCATCCGAGCAGACGCGACGTGCGCTGTACTTCCGGATCAGCGCTCTGGACCATGCCTCCCACCGGAACGAGTTCCTCCAGGACCCGTGGCTCGACTACGGGCCCCTCAGGTCACAGTCATCGACATCGTCCACGCCACCTGCATCTGGCTGACCATCGGAGAGATGGGTGATCTGGACCGACTGACCAGTGCCAGCCCGGCCCTCAAGCCGTCCGCTTGCGAGACGCGGTCTTCTTCGCTGCCGTCTCCTTCGCTGCTGTCTTCTTCGCCCCCTGAGCCGTCTTGGCCGTCGCGCTCTTCTTCGTCCCCTGAGCCGTCTTGGCCGTCGCCTTTGACGTGGCCCTGGACGTCGCCTTCGACGTCGATTTGCGGGCCGGTTCGGGCTTCTTCGCGGTGGCTGCCTTCTTCGCCGTGGACGTGGACTTCTTGCCGCCCGCCGCCTTGGGTGCGGCTTTCCTCGGCAGGGGTCTGACCTCGGCCTCGCCCGCGGCGGGTACCTCGCCGCGCGACTCACGGGCCGCTCGCACGCTGTTCTCCAGCGCGGCCATCAGGTCCAGCACCTTGCCCCCGGCGGCCGGTGCCGGGGCCTCCGGTGGGGCCTCGCCGGAGGCCTTCGCGGCGATGACCACCTCCAGGGCCGCCCGGTACTCGTCGTGGAGGTCTTCCAGGTCGACCTCGCCGAGGGTGTCCATCAGGGCGTCGGCGAGGTCGAGTTCCTTGTCGCGGATGGTGACGTCGGTGTCGGGGGCGACGCCCTCGGGGGCGCGGACCTCGTCCGGCCACAGCAGGCCGTGCATCGCGATGGCGTCGCCGACCACCCGGAGCATGCCGAGGCGTTCGCGGCCGCGCAGGGCGTACTTGGCGATGGCCACCTTGTTGCTGCGTTTCAGGGCCTCGCGGAGCAGGGTGTACGGCTTGGCCGCGGGGGCGCCGCCGGCCGCCAGGTAGTACGCCGCGTCCATCTGGAGCGGGTCGATCCGGTCGGCCGGTACGAAGGCCACGATGTCGATCGTGCGGGCGGTCGGGATGGGCAGGTGGGAGAGGTCGTCGTCGGTGATCGGGATGATCGTGCCGTCCGCGTCCTCGTACCCCTTGCCGATCTCGGCCTGGCTGACCTCGCGGTCCTCCAGTTCGCACACCTTGCGGTAGCGGATGCGGCCGTTGTCCTCGGTGTGGATCTGGCGGAAGGAGATCGAGTGGCTCTCCGTGGCGTTCACCAGCTTGATCGGGATGCTGACGAGCCCGAAGGAGATGGCCCCGTTCCATATGGATCGCACGTGCCGCACCCTTCCTCTGCCGGATCCGTCGGATCTGCCGGATCCGCTGGATCCGCTGGATCCGCTGGATCCGCTGGATCCGCTGGATCCGCGGCTTCTTCCGGATCCACAGGATCCACCGACTACGACGAATATGCCGGTTACACCGCTTAACCCTGTTCGTCTGGGATTGTCATCGTATGACGCCTATCACAGAGGTGGAGGGGCGGCGGGTCGCGCTCAGCAACCTGGAGAAGGTGCTGTATCCGGAGACCGGCTTCACCAAGGCGGAGCTGGTGCACTACTACGCGACCAGCGCCGCCGTGCTCCTGCCGCACCTGCGCGACCGGGCCGTGTCCTTTCTGCGCTATCCGGACGGACCGGAGGGGCAGCTGTTCTTCACGAAGAACGTTCCGCCGGGTACGCCCGAGTGGGTCACCACCGCCGAGGTGCCGCGGTCCTCGGCGGACAGTCCGGCTCGGATGGTGGTGCTGCAGGATCTGGCGAGCCTCGTCTGGGCGGCGAATCTCGTCACCGAGTTCCACACCCATCAGTGGCTGGTGCAGACCCCGGACGAGGCCGACCGGCTGGTCTTCGACCTCGACCCGGGCGCGCCCGCGACGGTCGTCCACTGCTGCCAGGTGGCCCTGTGGCTACGCGAGCGGCTCGCGGCGGACGGCATCGAGGCGTACCCGAAGACGGCCGGGTCGAAGGGGCTGCACCTGCTGGCCTCCGTCCGGGGCTCGTCCTCCGAGCGGACGAGCGAGTACGCGAAGGCGCTCGCCGTCGAGGCCGAGCGGGCGATGCCGCGGCTGGTGGTGCACCGGATGACGAAGAGCCTCAGGCCGGGGAAGGTGTTCGTCGACTGGAGCCAGAACGCGGCCCGCAAGACCACGGCCACCCCGTACACGTTGCGCGCCCGCCGGGCCCCGCTGGTGTCCGCGCCGGTGACCTGGGAAGAGGTCGCCGACTGCCGCAACCCGGCTCAGCTGGAGTTCCAGGCGGAGGACATCGCGCCGCGGCTGCAGGACCTCGGTGACCTGATGGCACCCATGCTGGACCCGGATGGGGCGGCCCCACTCCCCTGATCCACGCCCCCGGACACCCCCCGATCCACCCCCGGCCTACACCCTCCCCCACGTATTCCGGTCCCGCGCCATCCCGTGCAGCGCCTCCACGTCCGCCGGCTTCAGCACGCCACCGAACCGGGCCAGGCCCGCCAGCTCGGTGTCCTGGAGGATCCGTACCGCGCGCGGTGGGGCGGTCACCGTCAGCTCGGCCGGGCCCGCCAGGGCCAGTACCGGGCGGACCTCGGCGGTCAGGGCGTAGGAGGCCCGGTCGGCGACGGACCGCAGCCGGCGCAGCAGCGGCTCGGTCTCGCGGCGGCCGACGGTGACCATCGGGTCGGCGATCAGGACGCGGGCCTTGCGGGCGTACAGGGCGTGTACGGCGTACAGGCCGCCGGGGCCGAGGAGCAGATGGTGGATGCGGTCGCCGCCGGGCAGGGTGATGGAGTGCAGGGTGTGCCAGCCGGCCCCCTCCAGGCCGTCCAGGGCCGTGCCGATGGTCTCCTCGGCGGCCAGGGCGCGCCGGCGCGGGTCGGGGCGCAGCCGGTGGGTGGGGCCGGGGTCGCGGTCGAGGGCGACGAGCAGGGCCTCGCCGGGGCGGTTGGGCGCCAGGTCGTCGTCGGGGTGCAGGGTCAGCCGGGCGAGTTCAGCGGGGGTCGGCACGGGCGGTGCGCCGACGGTCACCGGGCCGGTCAGGAACGGTTTCAGGGCTTGGAGTACGTCGTCCCGGCTGTCCTCGCCGAGCAGGTTGACCCGGCCCGTCTCACGGTCGTACCAGGCGACATTGCTTCCGTCCGGGCGGCAGACGTACAGCCGTTCCCGGCCGTGCCGATAGGCCGGCACCACGCGCAGTGCGCTCATGCGCCATCACCCCTGGACCATGGGAACAGGCGGGGCGCTCCTGGGGCAAGACCGGTTACCGTGGAGGGCGGCCCCGGTTGGGGGAGTTGGGGAGGCGCCGTTGCGGATCCGCGGGAAGCAGCCCGACGTACCGGCTCCGGAGAGCCCGTGGAACGAGATCGTGCCCGGCCTGTGGATGGGCGGGCACGAGTTCCTGGGCCGCTCGGGACGGACGGAGCTCGCCGTCGTACGTGATGAGTTCGATGTGGTGCAGACGCTGCTGCGGCTGCCGGGGTACGGCCCCGATCCGGGGGTCGAGCACCATGTGTGGCCGATACCGGACGGCCCGCTGGACGGGACGCAGCTCGCCGGGGTGATCCGGCTGGCCCGGGCGGCGAACGAGGCGCTGGACGCCGGTCGCCGGGTGCTCGTGCGCTGCTATCACGGGTACAACCGCTCGGGTCTGGTCGTCGCGCACGCGCTGGTCCAGCGGGGGCATGCCGCGCCGGACGAGGTGATCCGGCTGATCCGGGCCCGGCGGTCGGCGTGGGCGCTGCACAACGAGCTGTTCGTGGAGTACCTGCGCGCGGGCCTGTCGACCGTGCGGCTGCTGGAGGAGCTGGCCGAGTAGCCTCTCTCCCAGCAGCACCTACCCCCCACGGGTGCAAAAAGGACTTACGTACGACTTACATAAGAATTTTCCGCGTCTACGAATAAGGTGTACGGGGCCCCGACCGACCCCGACACCCCAGGAGCACCGTGCCAGCCCGCCGTCCCGCGCGCACCGCCCTCACCGCGGCCGTCGTCGCCCTGCTGTCGGTGACGGCGGTGGCCTGCGGGGACGCCGGCGAGCTGCGGGGCGCGGGCACCACCCCGGCCGCCGTCAGCCCCGCCAAGCTCTGGCCGGACCTGCGTCCGGCGTCGAGCCCGGCGTACCCCTACGACGTGGCGACCAGGAGCGTCGTGAAGGGCATCACGGTTCCCGGCGACGACATCCGCAAGGTGGACCCGGTGAAGGTGGTCGAGGCCGAGATCAAGGCGCATCCGGACGACTACGGGTCGAAGGGGGCGTACCACGCGACCGTGGACCGGCTGAAGGACTGCCGGCCGGGCGGCGACCAGGCCCGCTGCCCGCTGCTGAAGCCGTACTACCGGGACCTCACCGGCGACGGCCGGGACGACATGACGCTGGGCTTCCGGCTCTACCCGACCAACCAGACGGGCGTGCGGGTCTACACCGTGGAGAAGCACAGGCTGGTGCAGGTGCTGGCCGACAACGACGCGATCCTCGGCGTGGAGCTGGCCGGCCGGTCACTGATCGAGCGCTCGCCGGCCGACATCTCCGGCTACGAGTACCGCACGACCTGGGTGTGGGACCCGGGGCAGCGCGCGATGGTCTTCTCCCGCGACGAGTACCTGCACACGGGTAAGGGCCGGCGCGCCAAGAAGCCCTCGGCCTCGGCCTCGCCCTCACCGTCCGTCTCACCGTCCGTCTCACCCGTCTCACCGTCATCCCTTTCCGCTTCCTCCTCCGCGAGCGCGCGATGAGGCTCGCACTGCCCCGCTGGGCCGGGCCGCTCGCCGTGAAGGCGGCCGCGTTCATCACGGTGATGTGCTGTGCGCTGGCCGCGCTGCTCGGCGTCCTGGTGCATGTGTCGGTGACCAACCAGACCGTCGGCCAGGCCCGCGGCAAGGCCCTGGCCCGCCTCGCGGACGCCACCGAGGCGTACGAGGCCGGGGACACGCTGCTGCCGAACGCCGGGGTGGACCCCGAGGGGCTGCCCGCGCCGCTGCGCGCCCTGGCGGCGGCCGGCAAGCGCGGCACCATGGTCTCCCAGCACGACGGACGCCCGATCATGTGGGCGGCGGGCCCGGTGGCCGGGCACCGGGCGCTCGCCGTGGCGGTCGACTATTCGCAGCAGTCCCGCACCATCAGCGGGCTCGACACCTCGATCCTGTGGTCGTCGGCGCTCGCGATCGGGGCGACGGTGCTGGTCGGCGTGTTCGCGGTGACCCGGGTGACCCGGCGGCTGCACGGCACGGCCCGGGTGGCCCGGCGGATCAGCGCGGGCGACCTGGACGCGCGGGTCGACGACCCCCGTACGAGGGATTCGTCCCGGCCGCAGGACGAGGTGGCCGCGGTGGCGGCGGCGCTGGACTCCATGGCGTCGAGCCTGCAGAGCAAACTGCTGAGCGAGCAGCGGTTCACCGCGGACGTGGCGCACGAGCTGCGCACCCCGCTGACCGGGCTGCACGCGGCGGCGGAGCTGTTGCCTCCGGGCCGGCCGACGGAGCTGGTGCGGGACCGGGTGGCGGCGCTGCGCACCCTCACCGAGGACCTGCTGGAGATCTCCCGGCTGGACACCGGGCGGGAGAAGCCGGTGGTGGACACCGAGGAGCTGGGGGCGCTGGCCCGGCGGGTGGTACGGGCCTCAGGCACCGACACGGAGGTGCGCGTCCTCGCCGACGCCCGGGTGGAGACCGACCGGCGGCGGCTGGAGCGGGTGCTGGGGAACCTGGTGGCGAACGCGCACAAGCACGGGGCGCCGCCGGTGGTCCTGACGGTGAACGGGGCCGTGGTGACGGTACGTGATCACGGGGCCGGGTATCCGGACTATCTGGTGGCTCATGGGCCGCAGCGGTTCCGCACGGAGGGTGGGGCGACCGGCCACGGGCTGGGGCTGACGATTGCCGCGGGGCAGGCGGAGGTCCTGGGGGCGCGGTTGTTCTTCGGCAACGCGGTGGACGGTGGGGCAGTCGCCACGTTGGTCCTGCCGGTGGTCGAGGGGCGGTAAAGCCCCCACGCCACGCTGGCGCCGGCCGGCACAACACACAAGACGTCCTGTTTGGGTAGGTTCCGGGCATGACCAAGGCCGGAACCACCGTAGCGGCCAAGCAGGCTCCCGCACCCGTCGCACGCCTGCCCCGGCGTCGTGGCGTCGAACTCGCCCTGATCGTGCTGGCCGTGCTGCTGTCCGTCTACGGCTACTGCGCGGTGGGTCTGGCCCGGACCGGCACCGTCCCGCCCGGCGCCGCCGGTTACGGCGCCGGGCTCGCCGGGCTCGCGCTGTGCGCGCATCTCGCGGTGCGCATCCGGGCGCCGTACGCCGACCCGTTGTTCCTGCCGATCGGTGTACTGCTCAACGGGCTGGGGCTGGTCCTGATCTACCGGCTGGACCGGGAGACCCCGAGCGGCCAGGCGGCCCCGGCCCAGCTGGTGTGGTCCACGCTCGGCATCGCGCTGTTCATCGGGGTCGTGCTGGTGCTGCGCGACCACCGGGTGCTCCATCGGTACGCCTACCTGTGCGTGGCCACCGCGCTCGGGCTGCTCGCACTGCCGATCCTGTTCCCGCCTATCAACGGCGCCCGGATCTGGATCCGGATCGCCGGGTTCTCCATCCAGCCCGGCGAGTTCGCGAAGGTGCTGCTCGCGGTGTTCTTCGCCGCCTATCTGGCCGCCAACCGCAACGCGCTCGCGTACACGGGCCGCCGGCTGTGGCGACTGCAGTTCCCGACCGGGCGGGTGCTCGGGCCGATCCTGACCATCTGGCTGGTCAGCGTCGGCGTGCTGGTCCTGGAGCGGGACCTGGGCACCTCGCTGCTGTTCTTCGCGCTGTTCGTGGTGCTGCTGTACGTCGCCACCGGGCGCACCGGCTGGATCGCGGTCGGCCTGCTGCTCGCCGTCCTCGGTGCGATGGCCGTCGGGCCGATGGAGCCGCATGTGAACCAGCGGATCGAGGACTGGCTGCATCCGTTCGCCACCATCGAGGCCGGGCAGGGACCGAACCAGCTCTCCCAGTCGCTGTTCGCCTTCGCCGCCGGCGGAATGCTCGGCACCGGGCTCGGGCTCGGGCACTCCGTCCTCATCGGCTTCGCCGTCAAGTCGGACTTCATCCTGGCCACGGCGGGCGAGGAGCTGGGGCTCGCGGGGCTCGCCGCGATCTTCGTGCTGTACGCGCTGCTGGTGGAGCGCGGCTACCGGGCGGGCCTCGCCCTGCGCGAGCCCTTCGGCCGGCTGCTCGCGGTCGGGCTGGCCTCGATCCTGGCGCTGCAGGTGTTCGTGATCGCGGGCGGGGTCACCGGGCTGATCCCGCTGACCGGCATGGCGATGCCGTTCCTCGCCCAGGGCGGCTCCTCGGTGGTCACCAACTGGGCGATCGTGGCGCTGCTGATCCGGGTGAGCGACTCGGCGCGCAGCCAGTACGACGGGCAGGAGGCGGCGTGAGCGACTACGGCGGCGGGCGGCCGATGGGGCGCTACATCCGGCACGCCTGCGGGTTCTGCGCGCTGCTGCTGGCGGCCCTGCTGGTGAACGCGGCCCGGGTGCAGGTGGTGCAGTCCGGGGTCTACGACGGCAATCCCGCCAACCGGCGCGCCGAGATCGCCCGTTACGGCCATCCGCGCGGCGACATCCTGGTCGGCGACCAGCCGGTCACCGGCTCCGTGGACACCGGAGAGCAGCTGCGCTACGAACGCAGCTACAAGGACGGCCCGTTGTACGCGCCGGTCACCGGCTTCTCCTCGCAGTCGTACGGCACCACGTTCCTGGAGCACGCCGGGGACGGGGTGCTCTCCGGCACGGATCCGGTGCTGGCGCCCCTGCCGCTGTGGAACGACATGACGCGCGGGCTCGCTCCGGCCGGGAACGTCGTCACCACGCTGAACCGGGCCGCGCAGCAGGCGGCGTACCGGGGGCTGGCCGGGCGCAAGGGCGCGGTGGCCGCGATCGAGCCGGCCACGGGCCGCGTCCTGGCGCTGGTGTCGAGTCCGTCGTACGACCCGGGGGTGCTGTCCGGCAACGGCAAGGCGGTGGCCTCGCAGTGGCAGCGGCTCAACCACGACCCGCAGAAGCCGATGCTCAACCGGGCGGTACGGCAGACCTATCCGCCGGGGTCGACGTTCAAGGTGGTCACCGCGGCCGCGGCGCTGGACGCGGGCCTGGTCACCGACCTGGACGCGCGCACCGACTCCCCCGACCCGTACCGGCTGCCCGGCTCCACGACCCGGCTGACCAACGAGGCCGACGGCTGCCGGGACGCCTCGCTGCGGTCGGCCTTCGAGTGGTCCTGCAACACGGTGTTCGCCAAGCTGGGCGTGGACGTCGGGGTGCAGAACATGGTGGCCACGGCGCGGGCGTTCGGGTTCGACGACCCCGGGCTGCGCATCCCCTTCTCCGTCGCGCCCAGCACCTTCGACCCGCACGTGGACCGGGCGCAGCTGGCGCTGTCCTCGATCGGGCAGTACAACACGCGGGCCACGCCCCTGCAGATGGCGATGGTCGCGGCGGCCGTCGCGGACCGCGGGCAGCTGCGGACGCCGTACCTCGTGGAGCGGACGACCCGGCACAGCGGTGAGACGGTGGCCGGGAGCGGGGCGCATCCGGTACGGCAGGTGATCAACCCTGCCACGGCCGAACAGCTCAAGGGGCTGATGGCCGACGTGGTCCAGGAGGGCACCGGCACCCGGGCGGCCATTCCCGGCGCCCTGGTCGGCGGCAAGACCGGCACCGCGCAGCACGGGGTCGGCAACTCCGGTGCTCCGTACGCCTGGTTCGTCTCCTGGGCGCAGGCCGACGACTCCATGGACCCGCAGGTGGCGGTCGCGGTGGTGGTGGAGGACGCCTCGGCGAACCGGGGCGAGATCAGCGGCGCCGGCGACGCGGCACCGATCGCGCGGGATGTGATGCGGGCGGTCCTCGGCCGGTGAGCACCGGCCGAGGACCGACGGTCAGATCGGCTCGACCGCCTCGGAGCGGATCTGGACGGTCTGCCTGGCGAGCGCCGCCAGATCGACGTCCGACGGGTTCTGCGAGGCGAGCGGCGTGTCCACGAAGGCCACGGTGGCGCTGGTGTTGCCGTCGGCCCAGACGCACGCGGGGATGGTGATCTTCGTGCCTGTCTGCTCCTGGGTCACGACTTCGCAGCTGATCGTCATCTGCAGGTGGAACTCCTTGGGAGCGACGGCCAGTTCCGGGTTGCTACCGCCCTGGGCGAAGCCCTTCATCGCCTCCCGGCGGACCAAGTCGGCGTTCTTGAACCGGCCGTACATGCCCGACACCACCACGTTGCCCTTGGCGGCGTCACCGCCCAGGGCGTAGGTGCCGACGACTCCGTGGGTGTCCTTGGCGTCCCAGGCGCCGTCGGCCTCGTCCTCGATCTTCTTGCCTTCGGTGGCGGAGAGGTCCTTGGCGAGCCGGTACTTGCCGTCGAGCAGGGTCTGGGGCAGCGTGAGCTTGTTCTTCGCCTCGGGGAAGCCGCTCTCCACGGCCATCCCGATCAGGGCGAGCACCACGACGACCGCCACGACGACGCCGCCCACGATCCCGAGGATCAGCCCGACCCGCCGCTTCTTCGGCAGCGGGGCCATGGACGGCGCACCCCAGCCCGGGTACGGCTGCTGGGCGTAGGGCTGCTGGGGCGGGTACGGCTGCTGCTGCGGATACGGGGAACCGTACGGACCGGGGGCGGCCTGCGGGGGCTGCTGGCCGTACGGACCGGGGGCGGCCTGCGGGGGCTGCTGGCCGTACGGGCCCGGGGCGGCCTGCGGAGGCGGGCCGTACGGGTTCGGCGGCTGCTGGGGGCCGTTGGGGTACGGCTGGCCGTTCGGGTACGGCTGCTGCGGCGGAGGCATGGACACGTCCGCACGCTACTGCACCGGGGTGAACGACCTGCCAGTCACCTCAGCCCCAGCCACAAGGCGCGGGGGGCCCGGGTGTCGGGCGTAACGTCCCGCGCTGGACCTCAGCCTCCACCGCCTCAACCCTCCACCGCCGCAGCCCTCCGCCACCGAGGTCCGCACGCGCCTCGGCCCGGCAGCCAGGGAACCAGGCGGAACGTGCGGGGCTGGGATCTGCGGCGGGGTGCGGGGCGGCTGAGGGCCGACCGAAAGCCGCGGGGCGCCCGGGCGTGCCACAGCCATTCACCCACCGCACCCCTCCACCGCCTCAACCCTCCACCGCCGCAGCCCTCCGCCACCGAGGTCCGCACGCGCCTCAGCTCTCCGCCGCCCCGGACTCGATCGCCTCCCGGACCTCCGCGATCCGCTCCCGCTCCTCGGCGGCGAAGCGCTGGGCGTCCAACTGCTCGGCGAGTTCCTCGTCCTGGGCCATCAGCAGATCCAGGTTGGCGTCGCCCATCTCGAAGACGCCCATGTCCACATAGGCCTGCTGGAGCCGCTTGCCCCAGAGCCCGATGTCCTTGACGCACGGCACGATCCGGCTGAACAGCAGCTTGCGGAACAGCTGGAGGAACTCCGAGCGCTCGCTCAGCTCCTCCGCCTCGGCCTTGGGGATGCCGAAGTTCTCCAGGACCTCCACGCCCCGCAGCCGGTCGCGCATCAGATAGCAGCCCTCGATGACGAACTCCTCGCGCTCGCGCAGTTCGGCGTCGGTGAGCTGCTTGTAGTAGTCCCTCAGGGCCAGCCGGCCGAAGGCCACGTGCCGGGCCTCGTCCTGCATGACGTAGGTCAGGATCTGCTTGGGCAGCGGCTTGTCGGTGGTGTCCCGGATCATCCCGAACGCGGCCAGCGCCAGCCCCTCGATGAGGACCTGCATGCCCAGATAGGGCATGTCCCAGCGGCTGTCCCGGAGCGTGTCGCCGAGCAGCGACTGCAGATTGTCGTTGATCGGGTAGACGAGCCCGATCTTCTCGTGCAGGAACCGGCCGTAGATCTCGGCGTGCCGGGCCTCGTCCATGGTCTGGGTCGCGGAGTAGAACTTGGCGTCCAGGTCGGGCACCGACTCCACGATCCGCGCCGCGCAGATCATCGCGCCCTGCTCGCCGTGCAGGAACTGGCTGAACTGCCAGGAGGCGTAGTGCCGCCGCAGCTCCCCCTTGTCCCGCTCCGTCATCTTGTCCCAGTACTTGGTGCCGTACAGGGACATGGCCTCCTCGGGCGTGCCCAGCGCGTCGTACGGGTCGACCTCCAGGTCCCAGTCGATGCGCTGCTGCCCGTCCCACTGCTTGTCCTTGCCCTTCTGGTACAGGGCGAGCAGGCGTTCGCGGCCGTCGTCGTACTCCCAGCTGAACCGGGCGGCGCCGCTCGCGGGCACCTGCCAGAGGGGGTCACCGGGGTCGTTGGCGTACAGGTCATGGGTCGGCATACCTCGCAGGCTCACACGTAGACGCGAAGTCAACAAGTCACGTGCAAGGGATTGACGGGCTTGCTGACAGGCAGTCTCATAAGAGGCAGGACGACGTACCCCCCGGTAACGAGGTGAGGGAGCCATGACGACCCTGACGGAAGCGGACGCGCTGGACGGTCTGCGCGATGCGCTCGGCCTGCTCAAGGACCGGGAGCAGGTGGCCGAACGGCTGCTCGTCTCCTCCGCCAAGCACTCCTTCGACCCGGACAAGGAGCTGGACTGGGACGCGCCCTTCGAGGAGGGCAAGTGGTTCTGGCCGCCGGAGCTGGTCTCGCTGTACGACACGCCGATGTGGAAGCGGATGAGCGAGGAGCAGCGGATCCTGCTCTCCCAGCACGAGGCGGCGGCGCTGGCCTCGCTCGGCATCTGGTTCGAGATCATCCTGATGCAGCTGCTGGTCCGGCACATCTACGACAAGGCCGCGACGAGCGCGCACGTCCGCTACGCCCTCACCGAGATCGAGGACGAGTGCCGGCACTCCAAGATGTTCGCGCGCCTGATCTCGCACGGCGGCACGCCCTGGTACCCGGTGAGCCGCGTCCACCAGAACCTCGGCCGCGTCTTCAAGACCATCTCCACCACGCCCGGCTCCTTCACCGCCACCCTCCTCGGCGAGGAGGTCCTGGACTGGATGCAGCGGCTGACGTTCCCGGACGAGCGGATCCAGCCCCTCATCCGCGGCGTCACCCGCATCCACGTGGTCGAGGAGGCCCGGCACGTCCGGTACGCCCGTGAGGAACTGCGGCGCCAGATGATGACGGCGCCGAAGTGGTCCCAGGAGTTCACCCGGGTCACGTCCGGCGAGTTCGCCCGGGTCTTCTCGGTGGCCTTCGTGAACCCCGAGGTCTACACGAACGTGGGCCTGGACAAGCGGGAGGCCATGGCCCAGGTGAAGGCGAGCGGGCACCGGCGCGAGGTCATGCAGACGGGGGCGAAGCGGCTGACGGACTTCTTGGACGACATCGGGGTGCTGCGGGGGGTCGGGCGGCGGCTGTGGAGGTCGTCGGGGCTGCTGGCGTAGGCCCGGGCCGGGCGGGGGGTTGGCGCTGCTCGCTGTGGGGTGCCGCGCCTCGAAGCCGACGGCGCTGCGGTTCCCCGAGGGGCGCGGGGCCGTATCGATGTGCGGCTCCGCCCCGTGTACGCGACCAGCCACAACGGACCGGCAGACAAAAGCCGGCCCCCCGAGCGGAGCGATTAGGCTGACGGCCATGACCCCGTCCGCCGCCACCCCCGCCTACCGCCGCCTGAGCGTCGAGGAGCGGCGAAGCCAGCTCCTCGCCGCCGCCCTGAACCTCTTCGCCCACCGGGCCCCCGAGGACGTGTCGCTGGACGACGTGGCGGAGGCCGCCGGAGTCTCGCGGCCCCTGGTGTACCGGTACTTCCCGGGCGGCAAGCAGCAGCTGTACGAGGCCGCGCTGCGCTCGGCCGCCGACGAGCTCCGGCTGTGCTTCGACGAGCCCCGCGAGGGCCCCCTGCTGCCCCGCCTGTCCCGCGCCCTGGACCGCTACCTGAGCTTCGTCGACGAACACGACACCGGCTTCAGCGCGCTGCTCCAGGGCGGCAGCGTGGTGGAGACCTCGCGGACCACGGCCATCGTGGACGGGGTGCGGCGGGCCGCCGCCGAGCACATCTACAGCCACCTCGGCGTCGCCGAGCCCGGACCCCGGCTGCGGATGACCGTCCGGACCTGGATCACGGCCGTGGAGGCGGCCTCCCTGATCTGGCTGGACGAGGACAAGCAGCCCCCGGTCGAGGAGTTGCGCGCCTGGCTGGTGGAGCAGTTCGTGGCCGTACTCTCGGTCACCGCGGCCCGGGACCCGCAGACGGCCGCCGTCATCAGCGCACTCGGCGCGGAAGGCTGACACTGAAGCCGTGAAGAGTCAGGACACCCCCTTCGAGGGCGGCCCCATGGACGGGCGGGTGCTGCCGGTCATGGTCGGGCCCACCGGGCACCCCCCGAAGACGTACCGCATCCCCGTCCCGGACCCGGACGGCGGCCCGCCCACGGTGCTCGTCTACCACCGTGTGCCGAGGGGGCACAGCAGGCGGCTGGGCCTGATCCAGGGGTGGAAGTACCAGTACGACCCCGACGACACCTCCGGCGGAAGGCTCCGGTGGCCCTGGTCGAAGCCGGCCGCCACGCCACCCGGCGAGCCGGACGACACGAAGGAGTGACAGGCCTGCGCCGAACCGCGCACGCCAGGAGCGCGTCCCCCACGGATACATCTGATTATCGCGGTGCGATAGGAGGCGACCAGCCCGCCCGCCGGGATCCCCTCCCCGCACCCGAGGTGATGACGTGTCAGGGATGCTTCTGCGCCTGGCCTGTACGACCGTGCTGGCGGCCCAGGCCGTCCTCGTGCCCGCCCCCACCGCGGCCGCCCCGGACCCGCATCGGCCCGGACCAGGCCCTCAGCGGCCGGCGCCAGGCCCTCAGCACCCTGTATCGGGCCCTCAGCAGCCGGTATCGGGCCAACAGCAGCCGGTATCGGGCCAACAGCAGTCCGTACCGGCCCAAGCCCAACGGCAGTCGGTGCCCCAGCTGCTGACGTCCCTTCAGCAGCTGTACCGTCAGGCCGAGAAGGCCACCGAGACCTACAACGCCACCGCCGAGAAGCTGAAGCGCCAGCGCGCCTCGGTGGCCCGCCTCGACGGTGAACTCGCCCGCACCCGCCTCGCCCTGCAGGACAGCCGGACCGATGCCGGTTTGCTGGCCCGCCGGCAGTACCAGAGCACCGACGGCCTCGGCCCGTACGTCCGCGTGCTCCTCGCGCCCGATCCGCAGCACGCGCTGGACGAGGGCCATGTCATCGGTGAGCTGGTCCGCGCGCAGGCCCGTGCCGTGAACCGGCTGACCGCCACGGAGAAGCAGCGGGGCATGCTGGCCCGGTTGGCCCGCACGGCCCTGGACACCCAGCTCACCCTCGCCGACCGGCAGCAGAAGCAGCGCGACGACGTGCAGAGAAAACTGGCCGATGTGGAACGCCTGCTGGCCTCCCTCACCCCGGCCCAGCTGGCCGCGGTCGCCGCGCTGGAACAGCGGGGCGTCACCGAGGCCCAGCACAAGCTCGCCACCGCGGGCTCCCTCCCCGCGAACCGCCTGCCCTCCCCCGAGGGCGCCCGCGCGGTGCGCTATGCCCTGTACCAGCTCGGCAAGCCGTACATGTGGGGTGCGCAGGGCCTCGACGGCTACGACAGCTCGGGCCTCGCCGCCGAGGCCTGGCAATACGCGGGCAGATCCATCCCCCGCACCAGCCAGGAGCAGTGGCAGCGCCTGAAGCGGATCCCGCTCGGTGACCTCCGCCCCGGTGACCTGGTGGTGTACTTCCCGGACGCGACCCACGAGGCGATGTACGTGGGCGACGGCAAGGTCGTAGAGGCACCGAGACCCGGAGCGAACGTCCAGCTGTCACCGCTGGCGTCCCATCCGGTACTCGGCGCCGTACGACCGGACGACCAGGCCCCCGCCACCGAAACCGACTAGACCTCTGTCATGGGTGGGCCGGCAGCGGCCCAGGCGGAAACGTGCCCGATCGGGACGGCCCCGGTGCAGCCGGGGCCGTCCGTGGGCCGTCCGAGGGCGATGAACGTCGGTCAGGCGCCGGTGACCGAGGCCAGGTAGGCCGCTGTCTTCTCCGGCTCGTAGAAGAAGTTCTCGAAGTCCGAGGGGTCGTTGAAGGCGTTGGCGAAGCGGTCGGCGACCGGCTGGAGCTGGCCGGCCGCGCCGATGAGATTCAGGATGTGCTCCGGCGGCGGCATGAGCATCGCGTTCGTCCACTTGGTGACGTGCTGCGCGGTGTTCCAGTACCGGTCGAACGTGGCCTGCATCCACTCCTCGTCGAACGGCTTGTCACCCTGCTCCAGGATGGAGGCGAGGTACGACGCCGCGCACTTGGACGCCGAGTTGGAGCCCTGGCCGGTGATCGGGTCGTTGGCCACGACCACGTCCGCCACGCCCAGGACCAGGCCGCCGCCGGGGAGGCGGCCGATGGGGTTGCGGACCGTGGGGGCGTAGCGGCCGGCCAGCGTGCCGCCCGCGTCCGTCAGTTCGACCTTCGTCGCCCGCGCGTACTCCCAGGGCGTGAACTTCTCCATGAGTTCCAGGGTCAGGGAGAGGTGCTCCGCCGGGTCCTTGACGCCGTTGAAGACGTCGAGCGGGCCGCCGGGTATGCCCTCCCAGAACAGGATGTCGGCCGGGCCGGAGGTGGTGAGCGTCGGCATGACGAACAGCTCGCCGACACCGGGGACCAGGTTGCAGCGGACGGCCAGGAAGTCCGGGTGCTCCGGGCGGGGGCCGAGACCGTGGACGTACGACACCGCCAGCGCGCGCTGCGGCTCGCTGTACGGGGAGCGGGAGGCGTCGCGGCCGAACATCTGGACCAGCTCGCCCTTGCCCGCCGAGACCAGGACCAGGTCGTACGTACGGGAGAAGTAGTCGAGGTCGCCGACCGCGGCGCCGTGGATGACCAGCTGGCCGCCGCGCTGTGCGAAGGTCTCCATCCAGCCGGCCATCTTCACCCGCTGGTCGACCGACTGCGCGTACGCGTCCAGCCTGCCCACCCAGTCGATCGCCCGCTGCGTGGGGCCCGGGTCGTGCGAGCCCGGGGCCGCGACCGAGACGCCGAGTCCTTCGATCTTCGGGGCCTGGGACTCCCAGAAGTTCAGCTGGAGATCGCGCTCGTGCTGCAGTGCCGTGTGGAACATGCACTGCGTCGACATGACCCGGCCGGTGCGGATCTCGTCCGCGGTCCGGTTCGACATCAGGGTGACCTCGTAGCCGTGCGACTGCAGGCCGAGGGCGAGCTGGAGACCGGACTGGCCGGCTCCGACGACGAGTATCTTCCGCATGCGGGTGGGGACTCCTAACGGGTACTGCTCGGGGACTACTCGGGGGTTTCGTCCAGCGCGTGGCCGACCAGGGACAGCAGTGTCTCGATGACCGAGATCCGACGCCGCGCATCCATGATCATGACAGGGATGTGCGCGGGGATCGTCAGCGCCTCCCGTACGTCGTCCGGCTCGAACAGCTCACTGCCGTCGAAGTGGTTGACGGCGACGACGTACGGCAGCCCGCAGCTCTCGAAGTAGTCCAGCGCAGGGAAGCAGTCCTTCAGGCGGCGGGTGTCGGCCAGCACGACGGCGCCGATCGCACCGCGCACGAGGTCGTCCCACATGAACCAGAACCGCTGCTGGCCCGGCGTGCCGAACAGATAGAGCACCAGGTCGTCGTCGAGCGTGATGCGGCCGAAGTCCATGGCCACGGTGGTGGTGAGCTTGCCAGGCGTGGCGGTGAGGTCGTCGGTCTCCTCGCTCGCCTCGGTCATCAGCGCCTCGGTCTGCAGGGGCGTGATTTCCGAGACGGCGGTGACCAGGGTGGTCTTGCCGACACCGAAGCCTCCCGCCACGACTATCTTCGTGGCGATGGGGGCCCGGGTGCGGCCCGTCTGCCAGGACTTCAGATCCTCGTCGGCCTCGGTGAATCCGGCGACGAGGGGAGCGCCTCCGACGGCGGAGGCGGCGGCGTCAGAGACGACGGAGTCCACTCAGCACCCTTTCCAGCAGAGCGCGGTCCGGACGGCCGGTGCCGTGACCGGTCCCGGTGCCGTACACACGGATCTTTCCCTGGTCCGCGAGGTCGCTCAGGAGTACGCGGACCACGCCGAGCGGCATACTCAGCAGCGCGGCTATCTCGGCCACCGTGCGCATACGGCGGCACAGTTCGACGATGGCCTGCATCTCGGGCATCACCCGGGTGCTGAGGGAGCCATTCGTCAGTTCCTTGCGCTCCTCGGGGGCTTCGAGGGCCGCCACGAACGTCTCCACGAGGAGGACGTGGCCGAAGCGGGTACGGCCGCCGGTGAGCGAGTAGGGGCGGACGCGGGCGGGTTTGCGGTCGCCGCCGCGCACGGGGAGTTTCCTCGCGGGGCCGCTCATCGGGCGCTCCCCGGCGACTCGGCCTCCAGGGACTTGCGCAGCTCGCTGCGGAGTTCCGGGGTGAGGACGTGGCCGGCGCGGCCGACGAACAGCGCCATGTGGTACGCCACCACGCTCATGTCGCACTCGGCGGAACCGTGCACGCCGAGCAGCGAGCCGTCGCTGATCGACATCACGAACAGGCTGCCCTCCTCCATCGCGATCATCGTGTGCTTGACGCCGCCGAGGTCCATCAGCTTCGCGGCGCCGACGGTGAGGCTGCCGATGCCGGAGACGATGGTGGCCAGGTCGGCGGAGGAGCCGCGGGGGCCCTTCCCCGGACGGGTCTGGCGGGACTGCTCGGTGTGGCCGGGGTCGGACGAGAGGAGCAGCAGGCCGTCGGAGGAGACCACGGCGACCGACTCGATGCCGGGGACTTCCTCCACCAGGTTGGTCAGCAGCCAGTGCAGGTTGCGGGCTTCACTGCTCAGTCCGTAGGTACTGGGCGCGGTCAACTGCTTGCCTCCTCGGCTGTGCCCCCCGTGGCTGTTTCGGTACGTGATGTGATCTCTGCCTCTACTTCGCGGTAGCCGGCCTGGGCGCCCTGGCGGAACCCGCCGAGTCTCCTGCGGAGGGCTTCGGCGTCCACAGAGCGGGTCCGCTGGCGCGGGGCCTGGGTCGGTACGGTGATCTTGGGGGTGCGCTTGGGGAGGCCCTTGGCGGTGACCGCCTCGGCTTCGCCTTCGGCGGATTCGTTCCCACCCGTACCACCGGTGCGGCTTTCGTCGTCGGGTGCGGGTGGCCCCTGTGGGGCGCGTCCGCCGTCGGCGGCCGGCGGGTCCATCGGCAGTGCCCGCGGCGCGTCCGGGCGCTCGGCCGTGGGTCCCTGCGTCAGGTCCGGGAGCAGCAGTTCCATCGTCGACTCCGCGAAGGTCTCCGGCGGCGCCTTCGGGCGGGTCTCGGTGTCGTGGCCGGCTGACGCGGCCTGCTCATGGATAGCGTGTTCCGCCGCTTCCTGGGCCACCTGCTCGCTCGGAACACCGAAGGCGTCCCGCGCCGAGCGTCCGACCGAGCCCCCGAAGGCGTCCCACGCCGTATCCCCGGCCTGCCCTCCGAAGGCGTCCCGCACCGAGTCACCGGCCGGCCCGCCGAAGGCATCCCGCGCCGTATCCCCGGCCTGCCCCCCGAAAAAGTCCCGCACCGCATCCCCGGACGAGCCACCGCGCACCCCGAGCGAGTCATCGGCCGAGCCACCGAAGGCGTCCCGCGCCGCGTCACCGGCCGGCCCCCCGAAAGCATCC